>QZJI01000039.1 GCA_003599735.1 Dehalococcoidia bacterium
GATGGCGTTCGACGAGGAGGGCCAGGCGGACACGGCGGAGCGGAAGTTCGCGATCTGCGAGCGTTCCTACCGACTGCTCGTCGACCACGGCTTCCCGCCCGAGGAGATCATCTTCGACCCGAACATCTTCGCGGTGGCCACGGGGATCGAGGAGCACAACGGCTACGCGCTCGCGTTCTTCGACGCGACGCGGGCGATCAAGGCGAACCTGCCGCACGCGAAAGTCTCCGGCGGGGTCTCGAACGTCTCGTTCGCGTTCCGCGGAAACGACCGGGTGCGCGAGGCGATGCACGCCGTGTTCCTCTACCACGCGATCGCGGCAGGCATGGACATGGCGATCGTGAACGCGGGCGCGCTGCCCGTGTACGACGAGATCCCGGAAGAACTGAAGGTGCGCGTCGAGGACGTGATCCTCAACCGCCGGCCGGACGCGACCGAGCGGCTGCTGGAGATCGCCGGCCAGTACAAGGGCGGCGCGCGCGAGGAGGCCACGGTCGACCTCGAATGGCGGCGGGCGCCGGTCGGCGATCGGATCACCCACGCGCTCGTCCACGGCGTCGACGAGTTCATCGTCGAGGACGTCGAGGAGGCCCGGCAGAGCGCCGCGGAGCCGCTCGACGTGATCGAGGGGCCATTGATGGACGGGATGAACGTCGTCGGCGATCTCTTCGGCGCGGGGAAGATGTTCCTGCCGCAGGTGGTGAAGAGCGCACGCGTGATGAAGAAGGCGGTCGCGCACCTCGAGCCGTTCATCAACGCGCTGAAGGCCGAGGGCGGCAACCGCAGCAACGGCAAGATCGTGATGGCGACCGTGAAGGGCGACGTCCACGACATCGGCAAGAACATCGTGGGCGTGGTGCTCGCCTGCAACAACTACGAGGTCGTGGACCTCGGCGTGATGGTGCCGGCACAGCGCATCCTCGACACGGCGATCGAGGTGAACGCGGACGCGATCGGGCTCTCCGGGCTGATCACGCCGAGCCTCGAGGAGATGGCGTACGTCGCGAGCGAGATGGAGCGGCAGGGGTTCACCCGTCCGCTGCTGATCGGCGGCGCGACGACGAGCCGCGCGCACACCGCGGTGAAGATCGCGCCGCACTACAGCGGGCCGCTGGTCTACGTGCCGGACGCCTCGCGCGCCGTGAGCGTCGTCTCACGGCTGCTCTCCGAGACGCAGTCGGCGCCGTACGCCGCCGAGGTGCGCGCGGAGTACGACGCCGTGCGCGCGGAACACCTCGGGCGGCAGGAGGTCGCCGACCGCACGCCGATCGAGGAGGCGCGCGCCCACCCCGCGCCGGTGCGCTGGGAGGGGTACACCCCGCCCGTCCCGCACCGCCTCGGCGTCACCGTGTTCGAGGAGTACCCGCTCGCGGAACTGGTCGAGCGGATCGACTGGACGCCGTTCTTCCAGACGTGGGAACTCGCGGGCTCCTACCCGAAGATCCTCGACGACCCGACGGTGGGGCCGTCCGCGCGCCCGCTGTTCGAGGACGCGCAGCGGATGCTGACACGGATCGTCGAGGAGCGCTGGCTGAAGGCGCGCGGCGTGATCGGCCTCTGGCCGGCGAACAGCGTAGGGGACGACATCGAGGTGTACGCGGACGAGACGCGCTCGCGCGTGCTGGCGACGGTGCATACGTTGCGGCAGCAGACGCCGCGCAGCCGGGGCCGCACGGAGAACGCCGCGCTCTCCGACTACATCGCGCCGAAAGCGAGCGGGCTCGCCGACTACTTCGGCGGGTTCGCCGTGACGGCGGGCCTCGGCGTCGAGGAGCGGGCGAAGGCGTTCGAGGCGCAGCACGACGACTACTCCTCGATCATGGTGAAGGCGCTGGCCGACCGTCTCGCCGAGGCGTTCGCGGAGCGGCTGCACGAGCGCGTCCGCCGCGAGTTCTGGGGGTACGCCCCGGACGAGGCGCTGGACAACGAGTCGCTGATCGCGGAGAAGTACCGCGGCATCCGCCCCGCGCCCGGCTACCCCGCCTGCCCCGACCACACCGAGAAGGGCACGTTGTTCGAGCTCCTCGACGCGGAGGCGAACGCGGGCATCGTGCTCACCGACTCATTCTCGATGCTCCCCGGCGCGTCCGTGAGCGGCTTCTACTTCTCGCACCCGGACGCCCGCTACTTCGGCGTCGGTCGCATCGACCGCGACCAGGTCGAGGACTACGCGCGCCGGAAGCGCTGGGGCGTGGCGGAGGCGGAGCGCTGGCTCGCGCCGAACCTCGGGTATGAGCGGCGGCGCTGACCCGTCCCTGTCCCCCGTCTGCGCCTGATCGTCCCTCGATACAATCTGCCCTTGTGGAAGCCGATCGGCGATGATCGCTAATTAGGGGTGTCGGATGGTCGAACGCTGGTTCGGGATTCTGCAACGAGGCGGTTTCGTGGCCGGCATCGCCCTGAACATCCTAAGCATCTACCTCGACGCTCAACAGGTTGCTGGTTGGCCTGCGTGGGTATGGATGCTCATCGGGACACTGATACTCAGCGCCAGCTTGATCAGCATCATTCGTAGCCAAGACCAGCGGATTGTTGAGATTGAATCGAGGCCTCAGCCACGAATAACCGCGGTTGGTCGCACGCTCCCAGCCGGATTTCACACAAAACTCGGGTGTATCGCGTACGCGATGTTCTTCAACTCGCCCGAGAAACCAAGCCCGGATGCCTCAAGCCGAGCGGTGATCCCCTACCTGTCTTTCTTTCATGATGACGGGCGCCGCCGGGGGGAAGAGTACCCAGGATGGTGGTCTGAAGTAGATGACAACATCGGCTCTGAAGGAGGGTACGGCCCATATCGGGCTGATCGGCCCTCTCGACATAGGGAAGTCGATCTCGATGTCAACGGACGGCGTTATCAAGTTGAACTTACTGCGACACATGAACGGACGACGGAGTTCTTCATGCCCGACACCGCGGGTACCGCTCTCGGCGGCTCAATGGTGATGGGAAATGAAGAGAAACTGATCGTACGCGTGCGGTTACAGGGTGTGAACGTGCACGATTCGTTTTGGTTCAAAATCACTAGACGGCCTGGGTCGTCTCACATGATCGAGACACCAGAGCCAATACCAACGCCGTTTTGGGCTACCCCGCGACCAGATTCGCGTGCGTTATTGGCCCGGCCGTGACCATGAGGCGGCCTTACGCCAGCCCGAGGTTGCGCGCGATGGTGCGCGAGGGCTCGCTGAAGTTCATGGTGTAGAGGTGGAGGCCGGGGGCGCCGGCGGCGAGCAGGGCCTCGCCGAGGCGGGTGGCCTCTTCGGTAGCGATGGCGCGGCGGGCGTCGACGTCGTCGCCGGCGGCTTCGAGGCGCGCCACGATCTCGCGCGGGTATTCGGTGCCGTTCTGCGCTGACATCCGTCCGATGCCCTCGACGTTGGTGGGGGGCATGATCCCGGCGATCACGGGGGTGCGGACGCCGCGCTTCGCCATCGCCTCGACGAACCGCTCGTAGTATTCCGCGCGGAAGAAGAACTGCGTGATGGCGAAGTCCGCCGCCGCCAGTTTCTCGCGGTGGTGCTCGATGTCGGATGCGGCGTCCGTCGCCTTCGGGTGCCCCTCCGGGTGCGCGGCGACCCCGATCGACCAGTCGGTGCGGAGGCGGGCGAGCGCGACGAGGTCGATGGCGCGGGTGAAGTGGCCGGCGGGGACCTCGGTGGCGCCTTCGGGCAGGTCGCCGTGGAGGGCGAGCAGGTTCTCGACGCCCATCGCGGCGTAGACGTCGAGCAGTGTGCGGATCTCGTCGCGGGTGTGGGAGACGCAGGTGAGGTGCGGCATCGCCGTCACGCCGAGGGCGATGATCTGGCGGACGACCTCGGGGGTGGGGCCGCGCGAGGAGCCGCCGGCGCCGTAGGTGACGGACATGAAGGAGGGCTGGAGCGCGGAGAGCCGTCCGAGGACCCTCGACAGCCGGCGCTCGCCCTCGGGGTCGCGCGGCGCGGAGAACTCGAAGGAGAGCGTGCGCCCCTGCGCGAGGAGGTCGGCGATCTTCGGCATCCACGCATGATTGCCGGAGATCCGCGTCCCGTACAGCGGACGGGGCGGATCAGGCGCGCGTGCGGCGCGCCAGCGCGGCCCCCGCCCCGCGCGCGCCTCGACCGCGGGGGGCGCCCGCCGGCGCTTTCGGAGTCGGGGGCGCCCGCTTCGGTTTCACAACGGCGCGCCACTCGTCGTAGGAGGGCACCTGCTCCTTGACGACGTAGAGGAAGTGGAAGGCGCCCATGTCGCCCATGAACTTGAAGTCCTTGCCGAGCATCTTCGCCCGGTCCCAGTAGTCGGGCTTCGAGCGCAGGTACTTGCGGAAGGTGCCGTGCCGCTGTTCCAGTTCGAGCATCCGCGCGGCGTTGTGGAAGATCGCGTTCACCTTCGTGCGGTTGCGGATGATCCGCGGGTCGGCGAGCAGCGCCTCGACCTCCCGCTCGGAGAGCGCCAGCAGCCGCTCCGGGTCGAAGCCGAGGAAGGCCTCGCGCAGTGCGGGCCACTTCTTCTCGACGACGGTCCAGGAGATGCCCGTCTGCATGACGGACTTGCTCATCACCTCGAGGTAGTCGGCGAGCCGCTTCGGCGTGACCTGCGGTGGCGCTCCGTACTCGCGTGGCTCGGGCATGCGGCGCCTCCTCGTGCGGGCCTCCGGTGGGCGGGATCGAGTATCCCGCGCGCGTCCAGCCCTCGGTAGACTCGTCCCTCAGACCTTCGAGGCAGGAGCAGCGGATGCGTTACGTCATCTACGGGGCCGGGGCGGTCGGCGGCGGCATCGGCGTGAAACTGACGCAGGCAGGCAAGGACGTCGTCCTGATCGCGCGCGGGGAGCACCTCCGCGTGATGCAGCGGGAGGGCCTCCGCGTCCGCTCACCCCGCGAGGATGTACGGGTGCCGGTGACGGCGGTGGGCTCGCCCTCGGAGGTGGACTGGCGCGGCGACGAGGTCGTGCTGCTGACGATGAAGACGCAGGACACCGTGCCCGCCCTCGAGGCGCTGCGTGACGCGGCGGGTTCGCGCGTGCCCGTGTTCTGCGCGCAGAACGGCGTGGAGAACGAGCGGATGGCGGCGCGCCGCTTCGATCGGGTCTACGCGACGCTCGTGCAAATGCCGACGACGCACCTGGTATCGGGCGAGGTGCAGCTGTTCGGGGCGCACACGTGGGGGAACCTCGACACCTGCGTGTACCCCTCGGGCGTGGACGCGACGGCGGCACAGTTCTGCCGGGACACGAACGACGCGGGGTTCGAGTCGGTGGCGGACCCGCTGGCGCTGGAGCAAAAGTACGCGAAATTGCTCTTCAACCTGAACAACATCGCGCAGGCGCTGTTCACCCCGAAGGACGACCCGGCGGAGCTGGTGCGGTTGCTGCGCGAGGAGGGGGCGGCGGCGATGCGCGCGGCGGGGATCCGCTGGACGCCACCGGAGCGGGCGCGGCAGGCGAACTTTGTGTACGGGGAGATCCCGGGGCTGAAGCGCGAGGGCGGTTCGACCTGGCAGAGCGTGGTCACCGGTCGGTCGCTGGAGACGGACTACCTGAACGGCGAGATCGTGCTCCTGGGCCACCTCCACGGCGTCCCCACGCCCGCCAACGCCACGATGCTCGACATCGCCGCCCAGACCGCGGCCGAGCGCCGCCAGCCCGGCTGGATCACGCCCGAGGAGTGCCTCGCCCGCATCGCCCAGCGCACCGCCTCGGCCAGGTAGAACCGAAGGAAACCCGGTGCTAGGCTCGCTGCGAACGAGCAGGGAGACATCATGGGCTGCCCCGTCCACATCTGGGTCCCGCTGATGGCGGCCGCCGCGCCCTTCGCGCGCTCGGCCCGTGATCACATCCGTGGTTTCCTGCCGAAGTCCCAGGCGCCCGCCGAGCCCGCGCCGCGCGAACTCCACCGCTGGTCGCCGGTGGGCTCCCCGCAGGGCAACGCCGAAGCCGAGCAGCCCGCCCGCTAGCCCTCCAACCTGATCGCTCGAAAGGCGGCCGTGTGGCCGAATCCGTGTTCACGCGCGACGGCGACTCCTACGTCCCCACGCGCCACGCGAGGAGCCCCTGGAGCCCGGACGGCCTGCACGGCGGCCCGCCGGCGGGCCTCCTCGCCCGTGCCATCGAGCGGTTCGTCGACGACCGCGAGATGCAGATCTCGCGGCTGACGGTCGACCTCTTCCGCGTGGTGCCGAACGTCCCGCTCCGCACGCGGGTCGAAGTGGTGCGCAGCGGCCGCCGCGTGCTCGGCGTCGATGCGGCGGTCATCGCCGGCGGGGTCGAGGTCATCCGGGCCTCGGCGCTGCTCCTGCGGCGCTCGGAGGCGCCCGTGGGCGGCGGCGTCTACCCACCGCCACCCGGCCCCGAGGGGTACCCTTCGCAACCCGGGATCGGCCGCTTCCCGCGGGTCGAGCCGCCTCCAGGCACGCCGCTCGTGCGGCCCCACCTGCTCGGGTTCCACACCTCCGTCGAGACGCGCTGGGTCTCGCGTCCTGACGAGCAACCACCGACCACCTGGGTGCGCATCCCCATGGCCTTCATCGAGGGCGAGGAGACGACGCCACTGACCCGCGCGGCGGCGCTCGCGGACTTCGGGAACGCCCTCGGCAACCTCGCGGGCGTCGGGAGGGATCTGTCCTACATCAACGCGGACATCAATCTGAACCTGATCCGCGAACCCGTGGGAGAGTGGCTCTGCGTCCAGATCGACCACCGCGACGAGGCGGCTGGCGTGGGCCTCGTGGAATCGATCTGGTACGACGAACGTGGCCGCTACGGCCGCGTCACCCAGTCGCGTCTCGCGAACGGTCGTTAGTCCGCGTCTGCCGCCTCCGAGGCGAGCCGCTCGATGGCGTCCCGCTCCATCCGGTACGGGAGCCACGTCTGCTGATGGCTCATCCCCAGCCCCTCGTAAAAGCCGCGGGCCGGGTTCCAGTCGAGCACGGCGAGGTCGAGTCGCGCCGCCCCTCGGTCCCGCGCGAGCCGGGTGACCGCGACCATCAGCGCACGGCCAACGCCTGAGGCACGCTCCTCCTCGATGACGAACAGGTCCTCGATGTAGATGCCGGGCCGGCCTTCCCACGTCGAGTAGTTCGGGAAGAAAAGCGCGAACCCGACCGGGAGCGGGCCAGCGTCGAGCAGGCGCTCGGCGATCAGGACCTCGAAGACCGGGCGCGGCCCGAAACCGTCCCGCCAGATATCTCGCACGGTGAGGCGGACGTGCTCGACCGGCTCGTGCTCGAAGCGGGCAAGGCCTCGCACGAACTCGACGATCGTGGTGGCGTCCGAGGGCTTCGCCGAACGGATGCGGAGGGTCGGGTCAACGGTCACAAGCGCTCCTCGACGGCGGGGGTTCGGGCGGAGGTGACGTCATGCTACCGTCTCTGCTCGGCGCGCTTCCGACGGATGGGACACTTCGATGAACCGCCTGGCCGGGGAAAGCAGTCCCTACCTCCGCCAGCACGCGGAGAACCCCGTCGACTGGTACCCCTGGGGGGACGAGGCGTTCGCCCGCGCCCGCGCGGACGGCAAGCCGATTATCCTCTCGGTCGGGTACTCCTCCTGCCACTGGTGCCATGTGATGGCGCACGAGTCGTTTGAGGACGCCTCGACCGCCGCGCTGATGAACGACTGGTTCGTCAACGTGAAGGTGGACCGCGAGGAGCGCCCGGACGTGGACGCCGTCTATATGACGGTGACGCAGGCGCTCACCGGCCAGGGCGGATGGCCGATGACGGTCTTCCTGACGCCTGACCTCAAGCCGTTCTACGCCGGTACCTACTTCCCCGCCGTCGACAGCCACGGCCGCCCCGCCTTCACCCGGCTGCTCCGTTCGATCCACGAGGCGTGGGAGGCCGACCGCGAGAAGGTGGTGGACTCGGCCGAGCAGATCACGACCCAGCTGCGGGAGGCGACGCGACGCGTGAACGGCGGCAGCCGTGCCGCCATCGACGCCGCGCTCCCGACGCGCGTCGTCGAGGCGTTGCGGAACGAGTTCGACGAGGAGTGGGGCGGATTCGGCGGCGCACCGAAGTTCCCCTCCCCGTCCAACCTCGAGTTCCTGCTGGCGTACCACGTGAGCCACCCCGGTGACCCGCTGGATCCGAGCGCGCTCCACCTCGTCACCCACACGCTGCGACGGATGATGGATGGTGGCATCTACGACCATCTGGGCGGCGGCTTCCACCGCTACTCCGTGGACGCGCGCTGGCTGGTGCCGCATTTCGAGAAAATGCTCTACGACAACGCCCAGTTGGCACGGCTCTACCTGCACGCGTTCCAGATCACGGGCGACCCGGCCTTCGAACGGGTCGTGCGGGAGACCCTCGCCTACCTCGAACGCGAGATGCTCGACCCGGCCGGCGGGTTCTACGCCGCGCAGGACGCCGACACCGAGGGGATCGAGGGCAAGTGCTTCGTCTGGTCGCCGGCGCAGATCGACGCAGTCCTCGGGAGCGAGGATGGCCGCCTCTTCCGCACCGTCTACGGCGTGACCGATGCCGGGAACTTCGAGGACCCGCACCACCCGGAATTCGGCCGTCAGAATGTCCTCCATCGCCCTCGCGCCATCGAGGACTGCGCCGGTGACCTCGGCCTTGATGTCGCCACGCTGGAGGCCCGTCTCCCCGCGCTACGCGCGCGGCTGCTCGCTGAGCGGGAGACACGCGTCCATCCGGGCCTCGACGACAAGGTGCTCGCCTCGTGGAACGGCCTCGCGCTCGCGGCGTTCGCCGAGTGCGGGCGCGTCCTCGGCGACGCCCACTACGTCGAGGTTGCAACGCGGACGGCGACGTTTCTGCGGCGGGAGATGTGGGACGCGGGGCTGCTCCACACCTGGAAGGACGGCGAGGCGAAAGTCGATGGACTGCTGGAGGACTACGCCTACGTTGGGCTGGGACTGCTCGAACTCTTCAAGGCGACGGGCGACATCGCGCACCTGCGGTGGGCTGAGCGGCTGTTGGACGATGCGCTCGACCGCTTCCATGACGAGGCGAGCGGAGGGTTCTTTGAGTCGCCGCTCGACGGCGAAGAACTGATCCTCCGGCAGAAGCCGTTCTTCGATGCGGCCACGCCGAGCGGCAACGGCGCGATGGCGCAGCTGGCGATCTGGCTCGCGCGCTACACCGGCAACGAGGAGTGGGAGACGATCGGCGGCGAAGTCCTCGCGCTGGTCGCCGGCCAGCTCCAGCGCGCCGTCACCGGCTTCGGTTCCACGTTGCTTGCGCTCGACCTGATCGCCGCTCCTCCGCGGGAGATCGCGATCGTCGGTGCGCCGGAATGGCGCGCGCCATTCGAACGCGAGGTCGCGCGGCGATTCCTGCCGGCCACGGTGATCGTGCCGTCCGCTTCGGGCGGGCCGCTGCCGGTCCTCGTAGGCAGGGATGTCGCCCCGGACGATGCGGCGGCGTACGTGTGCGAGGCGATGGTCTGCGGCCTACCCGCGCGCACGCCGGAGATGTTGCGTGAACAGCTCGACGCTGCCCGGCTCTGAACCCGGCGGCCAGCGGGCGGCGCGGGTGACCATCTGGTCGCCCTTCACCTTCCGCGACTACCGGCTGCTCTGGCTCGGTTCCGCCGCGTACACGATCACGGCGCAGATGGCGGTGCTGGTCACGGCGGTCTGGCTGTTCGAGGAGACCGGGTCCGCGGCGCGCCTCGCCCTCCTCGGTGTTGTGCAGTTGTTCGTGCAGATCGTCGCCCTGGTGTGGGGCGGGACACTCGCCGACCAGTTCGACCGCAAGCGGCTGCTCGCGACGGTACAGGCGGCGACGCTCGCCGTGCTCACGGCGCTGGCCATCCTGGCGGTGACGGACATGCTCACGCCGTGGCATATCTACGCCGCGACCGCGGTGCTCGGAGTGACGGGAGTGGTGAGCCAGCCCGCGCGCGGGGCGCTGACGGCGAACGTGGTGCCGCGGACACACCTCCTGTACGCCGTGAGTGCGGACAACATCACACGGCAGGTCGGCTCGATCCTCGCGCCGCTGATGTTCGCGCTGGTGGCGGAGCGGCTGTCGCTGACCGCCGCCTTCGTGATGGCCGCGGCCACGGCGATCCCGAGCGTAGTGATGCCCCTCGGCATCCGTGCGGACACCCGACCGGCCCGCGAGGCAGGCGTAGAGGTCACAGGCGGGCCTCGGGAAGTGGTGCGGCGGGCATGGGAAGGGTTCACCTTCGTCCGCAAACACGGGCTGCTGCCCGGCCTCTACCTGCTCGACATCGGCATGACGGTGTTCACGTTTTACCGGCAGGTGCTCCCCGCGCTCGCGAGCGGCCTGTTCCGAGGCGGGCCGGGCGCGGTCGGCATCCTGACGGCGGCGAACTCGCTGGGGTCGGTGCTGGGGTCGTTGACGGTGGTGCGGTTCGAGCGGTATCCGAAGAAGGGGATGCTGGTCGTCTACGCCACCGTGGGATTCTCACTTGCGGTGTTCCTGTTCGGCGCCACGACGGCACTCTGGATGGGTGTGGCGGTCATCGCGCTGATGGGCGCAACCGACGGCGTGTCCGTGACCATGCGTGAGACGGTGGTGCAGATCGAGACGCCGGACGCCATGCGCGGCCGCACGGTCAGCCTCGGCTACCTGGCGGCGGTGACGGCAAATAACGTGGGCACCATCTGGGTGGGCTTCCTCGCGGCTGAGATCGGGGCGTCCCTGACGATGCAGATCGGCGGGTTGCTGTCCCTCGCCATCACGTTTGGTGTCTGGCGTGGTGTCGCCGGGCTGCGCCAGTACCGCGACCGCACGACGTAACGCGACGAGGCCAGGGCGTCACGTTCGACCGCACATTCCACGCCCCGATCCCGTTAGTCTGACGCGCGAGGGAGACGCGCTTGCCTGACCGGGACCAGCTGCTGGAGGCGTTCACCGCAGGCTCGCTGCTGCGCCCCGACCCCACCTACATGAACGTCGTGGATGTCATGCGCGGTGTCGCCCTCGCATGCGGCGCGGACGTGTCCTCGGACGACCACGCGAAGGCCATCGCCAGCCACCTTCGTGATGCGCGCCATGTCATCCTCGTGCTCGCGGACGGCCTCGGAGTGAAGACCGTGGACAGGCTGGCCCGTAATGCCTGGCTCCGACGCCGTATGCTGCGCGCGATCCGTGCCCCCTTCCCCGCGACGACGCCCGTGGCGATCACCTCGCTGGCCACGGGCGAGTACCCCGCACAGCATGCCATTCTCGGCTGGTGGACGTATCTCCCACAGGTCGATGCGCCCGCGACCGTGTTCGCCCATGAACGTGCGACGGACAACCGCTCGCTCGATGGCCTTGGTGTGACAGTTGAAGGCCTGCTGCCGGGCCCGCGACTCCTCCCGCGGTTCACGCGCGACACCGCGCTCATCATGCCGGCCGGGATCATCGACTCTGCCTTCACCCGCTGGATGGCCGGGGACGCGCGCCGCATCCGTTATCACGGCCAGAGCGAGATTGTCTCCGCGACCGTGGAGCGTGTGCGCCGCGCTGAACAGCCGACGTTCACCTACCTCTACACGCCGATGCCAGACACTGTCGCGCACGAAGCGGGAATTGACAGTTCCGCCGCCGCCACTGTCATCGATGCCCTGGACGCCCACCTGGAAGCAATCGAAGAGTCGCTGGCGGAGGTCCAGGGCGGCGTGCGCATCCTGGTCATCGCCGATCATGGCCATCTCGACATCGATGGCTCGGCTCGCTTCGAGGTGAGGGACGACGAACCGCTCACCACGCACCTGCGCGTGCCCCCCGCCGGGGATCTACGCACCCAGTACTGGCACGTGAAACCGGGTGTGCACGCCGAATTCGAGAAGCAATTCCGTGCCCGCTTCGGCGAACATTTCCTGCTACTGTCCGCAGCCACCGTGGATGGCCTTCGACTGCTGGGCCCCGCCCCAATCACCCCGGAGACCCGCACTCGTCTAGGCGACTACCTCTCCATCGCGCGAGGTGCGGCGGTACTCCGGTACGCGGGGTTCCCTGGCCGTGACGGATACCTCCGGATGCGGTCGTCGCACTCGGGGCTGACGCCGGCGGAGATCGAGGTGCCGCTCATCCTAGGCGGGAGCGGGTTCACGCGGTAGACGAGAACGCTGTCGCAACAAACAGGGGCGGCCGTACGGCCGCCCCTGTTTGTGTCCAGCGCCCCGACGAGGGGACTGATTGGTTACTTGCCGCCCTTTTCCGCGTAGGAGCAAACCGTGTCAGTGATGAGCCGCGTCACGGTGTACGGGTCCATGTTCGCGTTCGGACGGCGGTCCTCCGCGTAGCCCTTCTTGGCCACCGCGACCTGCCACGGGATCCGGACGGAGGCCGCACGGTTGGAGACACCCCAGGAGAACTTGTTCCACGGCGCCGTCTCGTGGCGGCCGGTCAACCGCCGTTCGATGCCGTAACCGTAGTTCTTGACGTGGAGCTCCCACTTCTCACCCAGCGCACGGCACGCCTGCTCGATCGGAGCGTAGGAGGCCCGCATCTGCTTGGTGGAGAAGTTCGTGTGCGCGCCGGCACCGTTCCAGTCGCCCTCGATCGGCTTCGGGTTCAGTGTCGCGGACACGCCGAAGTCCTCGGCGATGCGGTAGAGCAGCCAGCGGGCGAGCCATAACTCGTCAGAACATTCGACCGGGCCGATGGGGCCGATCTGGAACTCCCACTGGGCGGGCATAACCTCAGCGTTGGTGCCCGCGATGGTCAGGCCAGCCGCCATACAAGCGTCCGAGTGGGCCTCCACGATTTCACGTCCGAAGATCTCGTCCGCGCCCACGCCGCAGTAGTAGCCAAACTGCGGGGCCGGAAAGCCATTGTCCGGCCAGCCCAAGGGCTTAATGCCGTCGAAGAACGTGTACTCCTGCTCGATGCCGAACCACATCTCGTACTTCGCGTACTTCTTAGCGGTGGCGACGAGCGCGGCACGCTTGTTCGTAGGGTGCGGCTTCATGTTGATGAGCAACACCTCGCACAGCACAAGTTTGTTCGCGCCGCCCCGGATCGGATCCGGCACAATCCGCACCGGCTTAAGCACACAGTCGCTGTTCTCGCCCGCCGCCTGATTCGTGCTCGACCCGTCGAAGCCCCAGATGTCCGGCTCATCGCCGTCGGCGATCACCTTCGTCTTGGAACGCAGCTTCTGGGTGGGTTCCGCACCGTCAATCCAGATGTACTCAGCCTTGTACGACATCTCGGTCCTTCCGAAGTCAGGCCCGAGGCCGGGCCACCCCTGCGTGCTGGCCGGGTGTCCCGGCCAGTGCATGCGGGAGATTATGCCCGCGCTGTTTCAGCAGTATTTCAGGCATCGGCTCCAAACAGAACCCCACCCCGCATCTGGGCGTTTGCCCCTCGCCGTGCTCCCGGCCAGACTGGGTCGAACCCACCGACCGAGGTACCCCGATGCGGCTCCCAACCCCTGTCCTCCTGGTCGTGCTCACACTGACCGTCGCCGTCCTGTGCGGGCTCGGCGTCTGGCAAGTCCAGCGCCACCAGTGGAAGCAGGGGTTGGTAGCAGAGCGCGCCGCCCAGCTGGCCGCTCCGCCACTGGAGACGCCCGCTGTCCTCGACCTTCCCTCCGTCGAGGTCGCGTGGCGGAGGGTTCACCTCGTGGGGACGTGGGACCATAGCCGCAGCATGGTGCTGGCTAACCGCGTGCGGTACGGAATCAAAGGCGAGGAGCTGGTGACGCCGCTGTTCCCGGCAGCCGGTGGGCCAGCCGTCCTGGTCGACCGCGGCTGGTATCCAGAAGCCGAGCGTGACCGCGTCCGGGCCAGCCTGGACGCTGAACGTCAGGCCAGCATCGAAGGTTTGGCCGTCGACGCCACGGGCCGGACGGCGCGTCAGACGGCGCAGAGGACATGGACAGGGCTCGCGCCGGAATCGATGGCGGAGGCAGCCGGCATCCCGCTGCGGCCGTGGGCGATCATCCAGGGGACGGTGGCGAGCGAAGACGGCCGCCCCCCCGCGGGCGGGGCACTCCCGGTCCAACGCTATCAGCCGTTCGCCAACACCACGCCGCACCTGCAGTACGCGCTCACCTGGTTTGGGATCGCCGCAGCGCTCGTCGGCGTGGCCGTCGCACGGTTCGTCGTCGCGCCCCTCCGTGCCAGGCAGGACGCGGCCGCGCAGACGGAATAACCGGGACGGGGACGCTACTTCCGGAACTGCAACTGGAATTCCATCTGACCCTTGTCCTCAATCGAGAGGACGGAGGGCGCCGTGGGCTTCGTGATCGCGTAGTCAGCCAGCACGATCTCCAGCGACCCCGCCACCACAACCGTGCCCCCTTGTCGAGCCCCCTCCAGAGGGATGGTGACCTGCTTGGTAACGCCATGCAGCGTGAAATCGCCGGTCGCGTCGAACTTGACCTTCTGCCCCTCAGCCGGCAGCGAAGCGATAGCGATCGGTTGGGTGAGCGTAAATTTCGCCGTGGGAAACTGCTGCGTCTGCAGGCCGGCACGCTGCATGAAGTTGTCGCGCCGCGAGTCGTCGCTCTTGATGCTTGCCGTCTGGACGTGATCTCGGTGACAGTGATGGCCTTGCCGTCGAACGTGAGGCTGCCGGTCACGTCCGAAGTGCGGCCAACCGCAGTGTTGCTCCCAATACCGCGCAGTTCTTCCTTAATGCGATACCCCGCGAAAGTGCCACCCTTCACGACCTGGTAGGTCCCCACCAAATCAGACGTGGGGGCGGCGGTTGCGGTGGGCGGCGCGGTCGTGGACGCGGCAGAGGTCGTTGCCGGGGTAGCCCCCTTCTGGAGCGCCGCGTCTACGGAGGCCGCTGCGGGCTCGTCGCCGCTGAAGAACCAGAACAGGCCCGCCACCGCCAGCACGACCGCGGGCGTCACCAACGCCCCGCCGATGATCGCCATCCGCCGCATCGCAACCCCTTTTCACGCATCTCGACTGTCCGGCCACAGAAACCAGTGTCGCCGCGGTGAAGATGGCGGTGTGTGAACGAAGTGCGAATCCCTGTGAGCCGCATCAAATCTCTGACGTGCGCGTCAACCTCGATCCGCGTGGACGCCGACGCCCGTTAGCATGATCAGCCTCATCACCCGACGCGACGGCGAGGACGAACACCGCATGGACGCACCCACCCCGACCACCCGTGACGTACTGACCCAGGACGAGGCCATCGGTCGCGCCGGGCGCGTCTCCGCCGTCGAGTATGACCTCACGCTCGACCTCACGCAGGGCAGCCCCACCTACCGAGGGGACGTCACCATTCGCTTCCGGCTCGCGGACACCGCCCCGGTGTTCCTTGATTTCACCGGGAAGCGGATCGAGCGGCTGGCGGTGAACGGCACAACCGTGGAGGCGCCGGCGTGGACGGGATACCGCCTCACCCTCGACGGACTCGCCGCACAGAACACCGTCCACGTCATGTATGAGAACGAATACGACCACACAGGAGACGGCTTCCACCAGTTCATCGACCCGGAGGACGGACAGGAGTACCTCTACACCAACTTCGAGCCGTACTCCGCGCACCGGCTGATGCCTTGCTTCGACCAGCCCGACCTGAAAGCGACCTACCGCCTGACGGTCTCAGCCCCTGCCGCCTGGCAATTGGTCGCGAACAGCCCCGCCGAAGACACATCGCCGCTTCCAGACGGGCGCGTCCGGACGACGTTCGCACGGACAAAGCCGTTCTCCACCTACCTATTCGCCCTGATCGCCGGGCCATACGAAGTCTTCCGCGCCCAGCATGGCGAGGTCGACCTCGGCTTCTTCGCCCGCAAGTCGCTCGCGCCGCATGTAGACCAGGACGAGCTGTTCGAGGTGACAAAACAGGGGCTCGACTGGTATGCGACGTTCTTCGACTACCCGTACCCGTTCGGGAAGTACGACCAAGTCTTTGTGCCGGAATTCAACGCTGGCGCCATGGAGAACGTGGCCGCCGTAACGCACTCGGAGCGGATGGTGTTCCGCGACCCGCCGACCGAAAACGACCGGCTGGGACGCGCCGAGGTCATCCTGCATGAGATGGCACACATGTGGTTCGGCGACCTCGTCACGATGAAATGGTGGAATGACCTTTGGCTGAACGAATCGTTCGCCACGTATATGGCCTACCTCTCGATGTTCGAGGCGACCCGCTTCAAGACCTCGTGGCAGGCGTTCAACTCCGGGATGAAGAACTGGGCATACCGCCAAGACCAGCTGGTCACTACTCACCCCATTTCCGGCGTCGTCGCTGACACGGAGCAGACATTCCTTAACTTCGATGGCATCACGTACGGCAAGGGCGCGGCCGTCATCAAACAGCTGGTCGCCGCCATGGGCATGGAGGGCTTCCGCGCGGGGATGCGCGGCTACTTCAAGCAGCACGAGTACGGCAACACGACACTCTCGCAGTGGTTGGACGCCCTCGGCCAGGGCGTCGGGCGAGACCTCCACGGTTGGGCGCAGGCTTGGCTGGAGACGCCCTCGCTGAACACGATCGCCGCCGAGGTTGAGACAGACGGAGAGCGGATCAGCGCCCTAGCGCTCCACCAGAGCGCCCCTGCTGCCTACCCGACGCTCCGGCCGCACCACGTCGAGCTCGCCCTCGTCCGCGAGGAAGGTGCCCGCATCGTCATCGACTCCGTACCAGGGAACATCGATGGCGAACGCGCCGAGGTGCCGTCAGCGGTGGGGAAGCCCGCCCCGGACTTCGTCTTCCCGAACCACAACGATCACGCGTTCGCGAAGATCGCGCTGGACAGGCGATCACTCGACTTCGTCCGCTCCAGCCTCGAACGGGTCGAGGACCCACTGCTGCGCCAGTTGATCTGGCAGACGCTCTGGAACATGGTGCGCGACCAGCAGTTGAAGTCGACGGACTATCTCGAGCTGGCGGGGCCGAAGGTGGCGATGGAGCACGACCACGAACTGGTCGAGACGATCCTCTCGCAGATGACGGCCACCCTCGCGCGGTACGTGCCGGAGGGGCAGAAGCTACAGGCGGGGCACCGACTCTTTGGGCTGTGCCTGGACGCTCTCCAGCGCACGACGGATGCCGACCTGCGCATCATCTGGGCGCGCGCGCTGATCGGTGTGGCGATCAACCCGCCAGACATCCGCCACTGCGGCGACCTCGCGGATGGCAAGGTGGAGATCCCTGGACTCACGATCGATCAGGAGATGCGCTGGAGCATCGCCTCCCGTTACGTCGCCTATGGCATCGAGGGCGCCGCCGAGCGCGTCACAGAGGAGCGCCACCGCGATCCCTCCGACCGCGGCCAGCGCGCGCTGCTTCGCTGCGAGGTGTCCGCACCGGACGCCGCCGTGAAACAGACCGCCTGGGAGCGGTTCCAGACGGGCCCGTCCGCCTACGGTTCCCTGCACCTCACCGGCGCCGCGATGGGCGGCTTCCATTACTGGTCGCAAAAGGATCTGCTCCAACCATATGTGGAACGGTACTTCGAGGCGCTGCCGGGCATCTTCGAGCGGGAGGAGAGGGAGTTCTCCGGGACCTACTTCTCCAGCCTCTGGCCGTCCTACCTCGTCGATCGCCCCACGCTAGAGCGGGCCCAGCGACTCCTCGCCGCTACGCCGGAGTCCTCCACGCTACTCCGCCGCTCTCTGCGAGAGGCGCTCGACGACCTCGAACGGGCGGTAAAATGCCGGGAATTCGCGGCCTCATGAGCGCCGGAGGGACGTAGCGAGGACGCGCCATAGACTGGCCCAGGAAGCGCGGTGACGCCGTAGGCGCGCCGACGATGACCGGGGATTTCCGTGAGACGTCCGTGGTTCCACGGCTGGTGGATCGTGGTCGCGGGCGCAGCGATCCAGTTCATCATGTCCGCGTTGATGCTGCAGTCCTTCGGGTTCTACGCGGCCGCGCTCGTCAAAGAATTCGGCTGGAGTCGCGGGACAGTCGGCGCGGCATTTTCTTTCGCGCGCGTCGAAGGCCCCATGGGGCCACCACAAGGATGGATGGTCGTCCGGTACGGTTCGCGCCTCATCTTGCAGGTCGGGATCGTGATCCTTGCTGGTGGGTTCCTCCTATTCGCGTTGATCGACTCGCTCTGGCAGTTCTTTGTCTTCTACATCGTGATGTCGATCGGAGCCACGCTGGGCGGGTTCCCGACCATTACGATCGCGACGGTGTCGTGGTTCGATCGGTTTCGCTCCACTGCGCTGGGCATCTCCGCGGTGGGGTTCGCGCTCGGCGGCATCACGGCATCATCGGTCGTGGCCTACGCGATCATCGAGTTCGGGTGGCGCGAGACATCGCTGGCTTCGGGCATACTGATGCTGGCGCTAGGGCTGCCGCTGACCTTCCTGTTCCACGACCGGCCGGAGGACATTGGACAGCATGTGGACGGGATCTCGCCCGCAGAGCGCGAGGCGTACCGCCACGCACAGCCCGCGCGTACGTTCAGCACGGATGTCGACTACACGCTCAGGGAAGCGCTGCACACGCGGGCGTTCTGGATGATCTCGTTGGGCCACGGCTCAGCGCTCCTGGTGGTAACCGCCGTGCAGGTGCATCTGGTCCTTCACCTGACCAATTCGCTGGGCTACTCGGACGGTGCGGCGCGCTGGATCCTCACGTCGATGATCGCCATGCAGGCGATCGGGCAGGTGGCGGGAGGCGCTCTGGGCGACTGGTTCAGCAAGCGGTTGATCGTGATCGTGTGCATGGGGATGCACGTCGCCGGGCTCATGCTGATCGCGTGGGCAGGCGGGAACTTGCTAGCAGTCGTGGGGTTCAGCGTGCTGCACGGTCTCGCCTGGGGCACGCGCGGGCCGATGATGCAAGCGATCCGCGCTGACTACTTCGGCCGCACGCATTTCGGCGCAATTTCCGGCTGGTCCACAGCAATCACCACCATCGGGCCCATCCTTGGCCCCGTCATCGCCGGCTTCCTCTATGACTGGACCGGGTCGTATCGCCTTGGCTTCACGGTCGTCGCCCTGATGGCCGCCGCCGGCTCCATATTCTTCGTCCTGTCGACACGACCAGCACCGCCGAAGCGTGCCATCGCCGAGGTTGCCGGGGGCTAACGAGGCCGGCGGACCACTTCCAGCGCCTGCCGGATTGGACGCACCACTTTTACGCTGACCCCAAGCGCCAGCGCGATATCTTCGTCCGAGGCACCCGCGAGGATGGCGGCGCGGATCCGCAACTCAGCGCCCGGTGGCAGGTTCACGCGCATCCCCTCAATCGAAGAGGCCCCGCTGCACGGGGCCTCCCGATGTCTCACTCAACTCGGCTAGTTGTTGAGCAACTGCCGGAGGACGTACTGCAGAATCCCTCCGTGGCGGTAGTACTCCACCTCCACGGGGGTGTCGATGCGGCAACGGGCGACAAACGAGCGCTCGCTACCGTCCTCGGCGATCGCCCGGACGTTCATCATCTGACGTGGGGTCAGCCCGGCGGCCATCCCAGTGATATCAAAGCGCTCGCGGCCGGTGAGGCCGAGACTCGCGGGCGTCTCGCCGGGGGCGAACTCCAGTGGGAGGATGCCCATGCCGACGAGGTTCGAGCGGTGGATGCGCTCGAACGACTGCGCGATGACGGCACGGACGCCCTGGAGCATCGGGCCTTTCGCCGCCCAGTCACGCGAGGAGCCGGTGCCGTACTCCTTGCCCGCGATCACAATCAGCGGGACGCCTTCCTGCTGGTACTTCTCGGCCGCCTCCCAGATCGACATCTCGGCGCCGTCCGGCAGGTGGAGCGTCAGGTTGCCCTCGCGGCCCACCAACGCATTCTTCACGCGGACGTTGGCGAACGTGCCGCGCATCATCACTTCATGGTTGCCGCGACGCGCGCCGTACTGGTTGTAGTCCTTTTGGGCGACCTCGTTCTGGTCGAGGTACTTGGCAGCGGGTGAGCCTTTCGCGATCCCGCCGGCCGGCGAGATATGGTCAGTGGTCACAGAGTCACCGAGGACAGCGAGCACGCGCGCTTCAACGATGTCCGCGACGGGCTTGGGCTCGCGCTGGAGGTTGTCGAAGAACGGTGGGCGGCGGACGTAGGTCGACTTGTCGTCCCACGCAAACCGCTCACCGGTCGGCGCCTTCACGTCCTGCCAGCGCTCGTCGCCCTTGAAGACGTCCGCGTACTCGCGCCGGAACATCTCCTGGCGCACGGACTTCTGGATCGTGCCCAGCACCTCTGCTTGCGTGGGCCAGATATCGCGGAGAAAGACCGGCTTGCCGTCCTTTCCCGTCCCCAGCGGCTCCGCATAGACATCGATGTCCGTCGTCCCGGCAAGGGCATACGCCACCACCAGTGGGGGCGAGGCGAGGTAGTTGGAGCGCACCTTGTTGTGGACACGCGCCTCGAAGTTCCGGTTGCCAGAAAGGACCGCGGCGACCGCGAGGTTGCCGCGGTCCACGGCGGCCTCGATCTCCGTCGGGAGTGGGCCGGAGTTGCCGATGCAGGTGGTGCAGCCATAGCCGACCAGCTCGAAGCCGAGCTGGTCGAGATATGGCGTCAGGCCGGCGTCGTCCAGGTACTCCGTTACGACCTTCGAGCCCGGGGCAAGGCTGGTCTTCACCCACGGTTTCACCGTGAGACCAGCTTCAACCGCTTTCTTCGCAAGCAGACCCGCGCCCACCATCACCTCTGGATTGGAGGTATTCGTGCAGGACGTGATCGCGGCGATCACGACCGAGCCGTTCTGGACGGCGTAGTTTGAGCCATGGACCTGCACTGGGGTCGGAGACGCGCCGTTTTTCACCCAGGAGTCGATCTCGGTGCGGGCGGCGGCCTTCGCCCCGCGCAGCGAGATCCGGTCCTGCGGGCGCTTCGGACCAGCCATCGCCGGTTCGATCGTCGAGAGGTCGAGTTCCAATACCTCGGAATAGGTGGGATCAGGTGTCTCGTCCGTGCGGAAGAGCGACTGCGCCTTGCAGTACGCCTCGACACGCGCGACAAGGGCTTCATCGCGGCCGGTAAAGCGCAGATAGTTCAGCGTCTCGGCGTCGACGGGGAAGAAGCCAACGGTCGCGCCGTACTCGGGGCACATGTTCGCGATCGTCGCGCGTGCCGCGAGCGGGAGCTTCGACAAGCCTCGCCCGAAAAACTCCACGAACTTGCCGACAACATTGCGCGAGCGCAGGACCTCCGTCGCCCGCAACACGAGGTCGGTACCCGTCGCCCCTTCTGGCAATGCGCCGACGAGGCGCACACCCACGACCTGCGGCACCAGCATCGTTACTGGCTGGCCCAGCATCGCAGCCTCGGCCTCGATGCCACCGACGCCCCATCCGAGGACGCCCAGGCCGTTGACCATGGTGGTGTGAGAGTCGGTGCCGACAACAGTGTCCGGGTACGCCTCCCCCGCCGCGTTTGCGAACACGGTCTGAGCGAGGTATTCGAGGTTGACCTGGTGGACGATGCCGGTGCCCGGCGGCACCACGCGAAAGCCGTTGAAGGCCTGCTGCGCCCACTTCAGCAACAGGTATCGCTCGACGTTGCGCTGGTACTCGAGTTCCACGTTCTCGGCGAAGGCGGTATTGGTGCCGAAAGCGTCCACCTGTACCGAATGGTCGATCACGAGGTCGACGGGCTGGAGCGGGTTGATCTTCTTCGGGTCGCCGCCCATCTCCGACATCGCATCACGCATCGAGGCAAGGTCTACGACGGCTGGGACGCCGGTGAAATCCTGTAGGAGGACGCGCGCCACGCGGAACGCGATCTCATTGTCCGGTTCCTCCGCCGCGTTCCACTTTGCGACCGATTCGATCTGCGCTCGGTCGACGGAGACGCCGTCCTCGTAGCGGACGAGGTTCTCCAGCAGGATGCGGTGCGTGAATGGAAGGGCGTCCAGGTTCGCGCCCAACGCCGCCGCGGCCTTGTCGAGCCGGTAGATGGTGTACAACTGCCCGCCTACGGAGAGGGTGTCGCGCGCACCGAAACTATTCAGGGACATCCCTGATCCTTTCGAAGCGCACGCCCGGTGAGGCGCCGGGGAGCGCATGACTGGCGCCGGATCGCGACCTCAAGGCAAGCGTATGGTACGCCAGCACGTCGCCTGAGGACAGATTCAAGACGCCTATTGGACGGTGAACGTCCCTTTCATCCCCGCCTCTTTGTGACCAGGGACGGTGCAAAAGAACTCGTACGCCCCCGGAGACGAGACCCTCATACGAACTACGCCGGTCTGTCCTGCCCTCAGGTGGGCGTGGACCTCGTTGTTTCCCTTCGCCACGTCGGTGTCCCTGTCCCCCACACGGAGCGCCTTCTCACCCGGGAGCTTCGCGATGCTGAAGTCGTGCTCGATGCTCCCCTTGTTCGCCAGGGCGACTTCCACCAGTTCGCCGGACTTGGCGGCAAGGGCCGGCGTGCTGAACTTCAGGTCGGTCATCTCCAGACTCAGTGACTGGCCCGCCGGGCCGGTGAAGAGCGCAGCAGCGACGGCGGCCCGAGCCGCGTCCTCTGGCTTCGTGTGCGTCGCTTCGCTGCCGCTACAGGCGGTCACTGCTACCGCCAGGCTGGCCACAGCGGCCATCATCAGGAAACGAGTCATTCGCCGCATCGGTCGCTCTTTCTGCACTGGCTGCACCGGCACAACCCCCACATCCAGAGGGCGCCGCCATCGATCGTAAGCGGTGGCATGGATTCGGCGAACGGCTCCCGCCCTTGTCTGGAACAGCGGACGAGGGCTAGCATGACTATTCCGGGACGGCACGCCGGGCGGTTAGCTCAGCTGGTACGAGCGCTCGCTTCACACGCGAGAGGTCATTGGTTCGAGTCCAATACCGCCCACCATCGAGCCCGCCGGGAGACCCGCACGCCGAAGTGGCGGAACAGGCAGACGCGCTACGTTCAGGGCGTAGTGAGCTATCGCTCGTGCGAGTTCAAATCTCGCCTTCGGCACCAAGTCCCATGCACGGACCGGACGGCGGCGTCCACCTCGTGCGCTCGTAGCTCAGGGGATAGAGCGCTGCCCTGCGGAGGCAGAGGCCGGAGGTTCGAATCCTCCCGGGCGCACCACTTCTTTTCACTCTTCGCGGCTCTAGCGCCCACGACGGCAGCACCTTCGTGCTTCAACAACGCCCCCGACGCCAGCGTACGATCGACACATGACTGACGAGTCCGTCCTCCATCAGGTCCGCTCCCTCCCGGAGAGCCCGGGCGTCTACATCATGCGGGACGCCCGAGGCGACGTGATCTACATCGGCAAGGCGCGCCGGCTGCGCGACCGTGTCCGCTCCTACTTCGGTTCATCGCGGTCGCTAGAGCCGAAGGTGCGCTTCCTGGCCGAGGCCGCGCATGTCATCGAGCATGTCGTGACGAGGAACGAGGCGGAGGCCCTCCATCTCGAAGCCACGCTGGTAAAGCGGTACCAGCCATCGCACAACGTCCGTCTGAAGGACGACAAGCACTACCCGTATCTGAAAGTGGATGTCCAACATCCGTGGCCGCGCGTCACCATCACGCGACGGGTGGCGAATGATGGCGCCCGCTACTTCGGCCCGTACGCCTCGGCCGGTTCCGTGCGCCGCACGCTGGATGTCGTGAAGAAGCTGTTCCCGTGGCGCTCCTGCACGAAAGAGATCACGGGCGACGACCCACGGCCATGTCTCGACTACTTCATCAAGCGCTGCATCGCCCCCTGTACCTCCTACTGCACCAAGGAGGAGTACGACTCAGTCATCGCGGAGACGATCCTCTTCCTCGAAGGGCGCTCCGCCGAGGTGCTCCGGCACACACGCGCGGAGATGGAACGCGCCGCGGCAAACCTCGAATTCGAGCGGGCGGCGCGGCTCCGCGACCAGGTCGCGGCGATCCAACGCGTGACCGAGCGTCAGCAGATGGCGACGACCAACAACCTCGACGCCGATGTCTTCGCGCTCGCCCGGCAGGACGACGAGGCGTGCGTGCAAGTGTTCTTTGTGCGCGGCACCGTCGTCGCCGACACCGATTCGTTCATGCTCGATGGCACGACTGACACCTCCGACGCCGAGGTGCTCTCCGCCTTCCTCGCGCAGTTTTACGCGGACGCAACCTACGTGCCGCGTGTCGTACTACTCCCATTCGAGCCGGCAGACCGCGCCGACCTCGAAGTGGTCCTGCGAGAGCGCCGTGCCGGGGCCGTGGAGATCGCCGTCCCCGTCCGTGGCGAGCGTCGAGGACTCGTCCAGACCGCCGAGGAGAACGCGCGAGAGAGCCTGCGGATGCACCATGCCCGCTGGGTTGTGGACCGCGACAAGACCGAATCTGCGCTGAATCTATTGGCAGAGGAGTTGGACCTCCCCTCACCGCCTCATCGCATCGAGTGTTATGACATTTCGACCATCCAGGGGACGAGCACGGTCGCCTCGATGGTTGTGTTCATCGACGGCCGCCCGGCCAATCAGCAATACCGGCGGTTCCGCATCAAGACGGTACAAGGGCAGGACGACTTCGCCTCCATGAAAGAGGTACTGACGCGCCGCTTTCGCCGGATCGCCGACCGCCGCCGCAGTGAACTCGCCGCGTCCACCGACGCAGCCGATGTGCCCGCGATCTCGGATGCCCCCAACGAGGCCGAGCCGGCCGTGCCCGAGGAGCCATCGCCCTGGGACGAAGTGCCCAACCTGGTGATCATCGACGGCGGCAAGGGACAACTCGGCGCCGCGCTCGATGTGATGCGCAACCTCGGGCTGCGTGACATTCCCGTCTGCGGACTCGCGAAGCAACAGGAAGAGATCTTCGTCGCTGACCTCGCGGACTCGATCATGCTTCCGCGCCAGTCAGAGGCGCTCTACCTCGTGCAGCGCATCCGCGACGAAGCGCACCGCTTCGCGATCACCTATCACCGGCAGGTGCGCGGAAAGGCGGCGGTGCAGTCCGCCCTCGATGCGGTGCCCGGCGTCGGACCGAAACGGAAGCGCGCCCTGCTTCGCAAGTTCGGCTCTGTCAGAGCGATCCGCGAAGCCAGCGTGGAGGACATCGCCTCAACAGTTGGTTTCACGGAGCGCCTGGCAACCGCCGTCAAGGCGGCGTTATAGCGCCGTTATGCCTCCGGGACTGATTCGTTCGAGGCACGCGACACGAAATCTTCATCCGTAAATCGGCGCGTTATGTAGACACCACTGGCGCACACCTGTATACGTAAGCCCTTGCCAGGCAGGGGTTGCCTCTACTGACAGTCAGGGACTGCGATACGCGTCTCGATGACGCGGGTGGAGAGCGGCGGGCTCGCGCAACGCGAGCAAGAAAGGATGCACGATGCACGACCGCATCGAGGCGTTCCTGCACTACCTCTCCGCTGAACGCGGCGCGTCAAAGAACACGATCGACGCCTATCGCAATGACCTCAATGGCTTCGAAAAGTTCGTCACCACAGCGCACGCGGACAACAACGGAAGCGTGAACGGCTCATCCCCCTCTATCGCGAAGGCTGTCACAAAAGAGACCATCCTTGGTTTTATCGGCGACCTGAACGGCCGCTCGTACGCGAAGGCGACCGTCGCGCGCAAAGTCGCCGCGGTGAAGTCATTCTGCGCGTTCCTCCTCGACCACGGCGACCTCACCTCCAACCCAACCGCCCAGATCGACTCCCCGCGCGCCCCAAAGCCAGTGCCGAAACCAATGAGCACCGAGGAAGTAGACGCGCTGCTGCGGGAACCCCGCAAGTACAATTCCGCGGAGGCGTTGCGTGACCACGCCATGCTCGAGCTGATGTATGCCACCGGCATGCGGGTAACGGAACTGGTCTCCCTGAACATGGACTCGGTCCACCTCAGCCCCGCGCCCGCCTGGGCGCGCTGTCTGGGCAAGGGCTCCAAGGAGCGCACGATCCCTGTCCACGAGGAGGCCGTGCAGGCACTGACGAAGTACCTGGACGAGGCTCGCCCAGTGCTACTGAAGAACCGCACCCAGCACGCCCTCTTCGTGAACCGTCGAGGCGAGCGCCTGACCCGCCAGGGCTTCTGGTTGATCCTGAAGGGCTACGCCCAGTCCGCCGGCATCACCGCCCATGTCACGCCGCACACGTTGCGCCACTCATTCGCCACCCACCTCCTCCGAGGAGGGGCCTCCGTCCGCGACGTCCAGGAACTCCTGGGACATGCCAACGTCTCGACGACTCAGGTGTACACGCAGCTAGCGGACGAACACTTGCGCGAGGTCTACCAGTCCGTCCACCCACGGGCGCGCTGACCCTGATGCCGGTTGCCTCCTCCAGCCGGAGGGGCGATCCTCAACCCATATCCCAAGCCGGCAACGCCTGACTGGAGGCCCCCGTGGAGATCGTCGACATCCGCGCTCGCGAACTGCTCGACTCACGCGGGAACCCCACGGTCGAAGTCGATGTCGAACTCGGCGATGGCTCGCTCGGTCGCGCAATTGTGCCCTCGGGCGCCTCCACCGGCGCGCACGAGGCTGTCGAGCTGCGTGACGAGGAGATAGAGCGGTTCGGTGGGAAGGGCGTCCTGAGGGCCATCCGGAACGTCGAGGAGACCCTCGCCCCAATCCTGATCGGAATGTCCGCCTTCGACCAGGCCGCCATCGACCAGCGGATGATCGAAGAGGATGGCACGGCAAATAAAGGGCGGCTAGGCGCGAACGCGATCCTCGGCGTCTCACTGGCCGTAGCGAAGGCGGCGGCAGAATCGACCGGGCAGCCGCTGTACCGCTACCTCGGCGGTGTGGATGCGCGCGTGCTGCCGGTACCCATGTGCAACGTCCTCAACGGGGGAGCGCACGCGGCTGACTCGACGGATTTCCAGGAGTTCATGCTGATGCCCGTGGGAGCGCCCTCATTCCGCGAGGGGATCCGCTGGGTCGCCGAGACGTACCAGGTGCTGAAGAAAATCCTGCACGAACGCGGACTCTCCACGAACGTGGGCGACGAGGGCGGCTTCGCGCCGAAACTCGAGACAAACCGCGCTGCCTGCGACCTGCTGCTACAGGCGATCGAGGTGACCGGACGCCGGCCGGGCGATGAGATGGCGATCGCCCTTGACCCGGCGGCGTCTGAGTTATTCCGCGACGGTATCTACAACCTCAAGCGCGAGGGCCGCACGGCGACGGCGGCGCAACTGGTGGACTTGTGGGCGGAATGGGTCCGCGACTACCCGATCGTCTCGATTGAGGACGGGATGGCGGAGGACGACTGGGACGGCTGGAAACTGCTGACCGAGCGCGTCGGCGACCAGACCCAGTTGGTGGGTGACGACATCTTCGTGACGAACATCGAGCGCCTCGGCCGCGGCATCGACGAGGGCACCGCGAACGCCATCTTGATCAAGGTGAACCAGATCGGGTCGCTCACCGAGACGATGGAGGCGATCCGGCTGGCGCACACCAATGGCTACCGCACCGTGATCTCCCACCGCTCCGGCGAGACGGAGGACACGACGATCGCGCACCTTGCCGTGGCGACCGGCGCGGGCCAGATCAAGGCGGGCGCGACGGCACGTTCCGACCGCAACGCGAAGTACAACGAACTCCTCCGCATCGAGGAGGAACTGGGCGCGGCCGCGGTCTACCCGGGCCGTGCTGCCTTCCGTCGTTAGGCGGCGCCCGATGACCACCGGCGAGACCGCTCACGACGGCCACGATCACGCCCCGCTGCGGATCGCTGACCCACCCCAGCGCATTTCGGGCATGAAGGTGTTGCCGGGGTGGGCGCTCCCCGGCAAGCCCGAAGGGCTCGACGACGTTGAAGAGGACGCGTGGCGCCAGACGGGCTTCGTTTGCGCGGAGGAGTGGCGGCTGCTGGAGGAGAACCTGCACATCCAGGCGCGCGTCGCCGCCACGGGGTATCAGATGACCGCGCGCACCATGACGATGGCTGCATACGCCAGCCTCTGGAGCCGCGCATTCCTCTTGCTCTCCGACACCGCTGCACTCGTCCGCCGCGGTGCATACCAGTCCGCCGTTCCGCTTCTGAGGAACGCGGTGGAGATGGTCGCCGCAGAACACGGCATCACCGGCGAGATGGACGAATGGCGTCGCTGGACGCATGAGGCCTACAGTCGCCATGAGCCCACCCGCTCCATCGAGGTTGGCATGGGGCAGTACTTCTCCGGCGAGTCGATCGCCTCTGACCCGCACCTGCGCCTGATCTACCGGGCCGCCTCGGACCTCTCACGGCCCAACTTCGGCCCGACGGCGCTGTTCGTCGCGGAGGGCGCGAGCCACGAGCTGTACCCGCTGGTCTTCGCCGACCGCGCGTTCCACCTGGGCTGGGCGCAACTGCTCCTCGGCTGGGCGCTCCGCGTCGGCGTCGCCCAACTGCACCAGGCACTCCACCTGGCGCAACACTTCCCCGCGGACGCCGATCTCCGCGCCGAAGCCGTCGCGCACGCCCGCTCCGCCGAGGCAGCGCTGGATGCCCCCGGCCGCTGCCGCATCGAGGAGTGGGAGGACCCGCGCGGGCGGCGCCGGACCATCCTGGCGGAGTTCCGCCGGAAGCCCTCGGACGCCCCGACACGGATCCTGTTCTAGGGCGACGCCACCCACCCCCTCCCCCACACGCCTCCCGATCGCTACGATCCGGGGCGCGCCATTCTCCCCTGCGCGCGCGATGGAGGAATCCGATGACGCTGCGAGTCGGCATCAACGGCTTCGGACGTACCGGCCGCCAGGCCTTCCGCGCCTGGTGGGAGCACCGGCGGAACGACTTCGAGATCGTCGCCATCAACCGGGGACCGGTCGAGATACGCACCCATCTGCTGCGCTATGACTCTGACTACGGACGCTTCCCGGCCACCATCGAGGACGGCAAGGATTCGTTCACCGTGGGCGGCACGCATGAGATCCGCGTTTTCAACGCGGACGACCCGGCACAGATCCCCTGGGGTGAGGCGAACGTCGACCTCGTGATCGACTGCACCGGAAAGTTCCGCGACGCGAAGCAGGCGAAGGCCCATCTGCGCGACTCCGTGAAGAAGGTCCTCATCTCGGCGCCGGCCAAGAACGACGACTGGACTGTAATCATGGGGGCGAACCAGTCCGAGTACGACCCAAAGAACCACCACGTCATCTCGGCGGGCTCCTGCACGACGAACTGCGTCGTGCTCGCCGTGAAGGTGCTGAACGACGCGTTCGGCGTCGAGCGCGGGATGATGACCACGGTCCACTCGTACACGGGCGATCAGAACCTCGTCGACAACAGCCACAAGGACCTGCGCCGGGCGCGTGCCGCAGCCATGAACATCGTCCCAACGTCGTCGGGCGCCTCCGACGCGGTGGGGCGGATCATTCCATCGCTCGCCGGGAAGTTCGACGGCTTCGCCTACCGTGTGCCGACGCCGACCGTCTCCGTCCTCGACCTCGTCACCTCGCTGCGCGACACCCCCTCGGTGGGTGCGATCAACGAGGCGTACCTGGCGGCGGCTGAGGGCGAGTTGAAGGGATACATGTATTACGAGACCGACGAGCTGGTCTCGATGGACTTCAAGGGACACCCCGGCTCCGCCATCCATGACGCCCCGACGACGCTGATCGTCCCAGGCGGGATGACCAAGACGATGGCCTGGTATGACAACGAGTGGGGTTACTCCTGCCGCCTGACGGATGTCGTCGCACTGATCGCGGAGCGAGGCCTCTCCTAGAAGCTTTCATCCAAGCACGACGACAGATGCCCCGGCTCGAGGGATTTGTGTTATGTTAGGTAAGCCGGTGCGGCGGGGCATCCGGCACACCTGGTGCGGAGGCGGCTCAGGGCTCGAGCCCGCCTCCGCGCCACCCTCTCGCCCCTCCGGGCGCGCCTGCGCGCCGCCCCACATACACTCGAAACATGCTTGACGCCCTGACCGAACGGCTCACCGGTACCTTCCGGCGACTTGGCTCGTCCGGCCGCATTGGCGAGAAGGAACTCGACGAGGCGCTCCGTGAGGTACGCATCGCGCTCCTCGAAGCCGACGTCAATTTCAAGGTGGTGCGTGACTTTATCGCCCGTGTGCGGGAACGCGCGCTGGGTCAGGAAGTCCTGCAGTCGATCACGCCCGGCCAGCAGGTGGTCGGCATCGTGCATCAGGTGCTGGTCGAGACCCTGGGCAAGGAGCACGCCCCGCTAGAGCGCGCTAAGGGTGGCCCGACGAAGATCATGGTGGTCGGCTCCAAGGGCTCGGGGAAAACAACCCTCGCCGGCCGGCTCGCCTTGAAGTTCAAGTCGGAGGGCTTCCGTCCCCTCCTGGTCTCCACCGACTTCGAGCGCGTCGCCGCCTCCGAGCAGCTACAGGTCCTCGCGGAATCGATTGATGTCCCTGTCTACGTCGAGGAACACGAAACGCCAGCGGCGGAGGTGGCGAAGCGGGCGCTGGCCCACGCGGCGAAGATCAACGCGAACGCCATCATCGTAGACACCGTCGGCGCGGTGATGCTGGACGATGAACTGGCGGATGCCCTCGCGGCGCTGGCCGATGAGGTCGACCCGACCGAACTCCTGATCGTGGTGGACGCGATGACCGGCCAAGAGGCCGTCACCTTGGCCAAGGAGTTCCACGATGTCCTCGAAGGCTCGGGCATCGTGGTGACGAAGGTGGACTCCGACACCCGAGGCGGCGCGGTCCTCTCCGTGCGGGAGGTGACCGGGCTGCCGGTGAAGTTCATCACCACCGGCGAGCGGCTCGAAGCGCTGGAAGAGTTCCACCCGGATCGATTCGCCTCCCGCGTCCTCGGCATGGGGGACGTGGTCACATTGGTCGAGAAGGCGAAGGCGGCGATCGGCGAGCGGGATGCTAAAGAGGTCGCCCGGCGGATGCGGACCGGCCAGTTCGACCTGGAGGACTTCCTGGGCCAGATGGAGCAGTTGAAGAAGATGGGACCGCTCTCCGGCATCTTCGACATGCTTCCCGGTGCCGGGGCGATCAAGGCCCAGCTCGGCGGCGGATTCGATATGAACGAAAAGTTCATCAGCCAGTCGGAGGCGATCATCCGTTCGATGACCCTGGAAGAACGCCGCCATCCAGACGTCATCAACGGCTCCCGGCGGCGACGGATCGCCCGCGGATCCGGTACCCACCCATCCGATGTAAACCGCCTCTTGAATCAGTTCGCGGAAGCCCGCAAACTGATGAAGGCGATGGCTGGCGGCGGCGGGAAGAACGCCAGCGGCATCCGTCGGATGTTGGGTCTGTGAATCTGGGGTATGGCCCCACTAGACCCCACCCCTGAACCGCCCGACACTGACAAGCCAGCCCCCGGCGTCCGCGTGTAAAGAGATGCGACGCCCCCTGAAGGAATCTGCCCGTGCTCCGTATCCGCCTCCGCCGTACCGGCCAGAAGCATCAGCCCTCCTACCGCATCGTCGTCGCCCACAAGGAGACGAAGCGTGATGGCGGCTTCTTGGAGATCGTCGGCCATTACAACCCGACGACAGACCCTCGCACGCTTGAGGTGAACTCCGAACGGACGAAGTACTGGCTGTCCGTCGGTGCCCAGCCCTCGGAGACGGTGGCGCGCCTGCTGTTCAGCGCCGGCGTCACCACAACGGAGCCGAAGAGGCGCGCCACTCAACCGACCAAGGCTGAGCGTGAGGCCGCTGAGGCCGCCAAGAAGGCGCACGCCGAAGAGGTGAAAGCGCGCAAGGACGCTGAGGCCGCGGCAGCGAAGGCCGCCGCTGAGGACGCTGCCGCCGCTGAGAAGGCGGCCGCCGAGGCGGCCGCTGGCACGAACTAAGCGATGCGCGCACTCATCGAGTACCTGGCCCGCGCCCTCGCCGAACACCCCGACGACGTGGTCGTCGAGGAAGAGCACGACGGCGACCGCATCCTCCTCTACCTCTACGTGAACGACGAGGACAAGGGCCGCGTCATCGGCCGTGACGGGCGCTGCGCGAACGCGATGCGCTCTCTGCTGCACGTCGCAGCCGTGCGTGCCGGCGTCCGCGCCACGCTCAACATCGAGTAAGCGCGCCCTCCATGTCAGGCTCCCGGCCCAATCCCGCCCGCCGTCCCCGACGGTCGGGCGCGCGCGTCCTGCGCGTGCCCGCTCCTCGACCGGCTTATCGGCCGATCGACGATTCCCCGGTGCCACCCCCCGACGAGCGAGTGGCGATCGGACGGATCAACGCACCCTGGGGGCTCAAGGGGCATGTGAAGGTCACCCCACTCACCACGAACCCGGAACGGTTCACTGTGGGGGCCGTCGTCATCCTGAACGGCGCCCACGCCCGCATCACGGACATCGAGACGCCGCTTGGGTTCCCGTGCGTCCTGTTCGAGGGCCACGAGGGCCGCAATGCCGCCGAGGCGCTGCGCGGGCTGCTCATCGAAATCCCAGAGAGCGACCTGCCTCCGCTCCCGGAGGGCGAGTACTACACCCACGACCTCATCGGCATGTCCGTGGTGACCACAGCGGGCGAGCCGGTCGGCGTGCTGGAACAGGTGTTGGTGACCGGCGCAAACGATGTATACCTCGTGCGCCTGCCGGACCAGAAGGACGTCCTCATCCCCGCGATCGGACACATCGTGATCGAGGTGGACGTGCCCGGAAAGCGCATGGTGATCGAACCGGTGAAGGGACTCTTGAGCGGATCGCCTGAGGACCGCGAGTAGTCTCGGGATCGGTCGCGTTGCCCGTCCCTCGGTGCGCCCTATACTCGGTCATGCTGCCTCTCGGGAAGGCGAGCCCTGTGGGGATGTAGCTCAGCTGGGAGAGCGCCGCGTTCGCATCGCGGAGGCCAGGGGTTCGAGTCCCCTCATCTCCACCATCCCGCCCGCTGATCCCGCCACGGATCGCGCGCCCTCGTAGCTCAGTGGATAGAGCGTTGGTTTCCTAAACCATGTGCGCAGGTTCGATTCCTGCCGGGGGCACCAGATGCCCAGGAGCCGCATCGAGCGCGCGACCACTACTCGTCATAACTCATCTGTTGTCCCGGGTGATCGAACGCTCGCGCATGAGCACGTGAGGTGGCATCATCCCGCGCAGGTCAGTGCGCAGAGGGGCCCGCCCCCGATCTCACGCCCGTGATGGTCGAGGACGGTGTGGCACTTGCAGGTGGGGTCTCCCCCCGCCTTCCTTTGTGCGCGAGTGGAGAAGCGAGGAAGCATGGATCTCATTGTCCTAGTACCGGTGGCCGGCGTCGCAGCCGTGCTCTTCGCGCTCTGGTTGGCGCGCGATGTGCTCTCCCGCGACACCGGGACGCCTGAAATGCAGCAGGTCGCCGGCCTGATCTTCGAGGGCGCCATGGCGTTCCTGAAGCGCCAGTACGGCACCATTGGCATCATGACCGCGATCATCGCGGTGGTCTTGATGGGTGTCGTCTCACTCGTCTCTGACGGTGTGAAAGAGATCAAACTGGACGGCACGACGATCGTCTACGGGGACGTCGTGATGTCTTCGACGAAGGAAGGGCTGCTCACGGGCATCGCCTTCGTCGTCGGGGCGCTTTGTTCCGCCGTCTCGGGCTACATCGGCATGTACATCGCCGTACGCTCGAACCTTCGGACGGCCGCGGCCGCCCGGAACAGCCTGAAGGACGCCATCACCGTGGCGCTCCGCGGCGGTGCGGTCTCCGGCTTCCTGGTCGTCGCGTTGAGCCTGATCGGCGTCTCGACGATGTGGGTGGTCTACACCCGCGTGCTCGGGTACCCGGAGGCGATCACCCCGTTCCTGATCGTCGGCTTCGGCTTCGGTGCCTCCTTCGTCGCGCTGTTCGCCCAGATCGGTGGCGGCATCTACACGAAGGCTGCTGACGTCGGTGCTGACCTCGTCGGCAAGGTCGAGGCCGGCATCCCCGAAGACGACCCGCGTAACGCGGCCGTCATCGCGGACCTCGTCGGTGACAACGTCGGCGACTGCGCCGGTCGTGGTGCCGACCTCTTCGAGTCCATGTCCGCCGAGAACATCGGCGCGATGATCCTCGGCGTGGCGATCTACACGGTGACCCAGGACCTGAACTGGATCCTGTTCCCGCTGGTCCTCCGCTCGTTCGGCGTCTTCGCGACGATCATCGGCATGATGGTCGTGCCGATGTTCTCCGAGAACGCGGAGAAGGACCCGATGCGCCCCTTGAACATGGGGTACTACGTGGTCTCGGCCCTTTCGATCGTGGGCCTCTACATCGCCACCAGCCAGATGCTGGGCGACTCGTGGATGTGGTTCTTCTGGTGTGGCGTCACGGGCATCGCCTGTGGGTTCGCCTTCGTCTACATCACCCAGTACTACACGGCCGGCGCCTGGCGTCCGGTCAAGGAGATCGCCGAGGCCAGCAAGACGGGCCCGGCGACGAACATCATCATCGGCACGTCGGTCGGCCTCGAGACGTTCGCCCCGTCAGCGGTGGCGATCGTGCTGGCCCTCGTCATCTCGTACACGCTGGGGTCGAACGCCGAGATCGCGAACGTCCCGGCGTTCACGACCGGCATCTTCGGCACCGCCGTCGCCACGATGGGCATGCTGATGTCGGCCGCGTACATCCTGTCCATGGACACGTTCGGGCCGATCACGGACAACGCCGGCGGCATCGCGGAGTTCTCCGGCGCCCCGGCCAGCGCCCGTCACATCACGGACGCCCTGGACACGGTGGGCAACACCACGAAGGCCCTCACCAAGGGTTACGCGGTGGCCTCCGCCGGCCTGGCGGCGTTCCTGCTGTTCTCCGCGTACCTGGACAAGGTCAAGGAGCGGCTGGACATTCCGCTGGTCACGGAACTCCCGATCGACCTCGCGAGCATCGACGTCTTCGCGGGCGGCGTGCTTGGCGTGACGCTGGTGTTCCTCTTCTCCGCCCTCACGATCCGTGCGGTCGGCTCCGCGGCATCATCGATCATTGAAGAGGTGCGGCGACAGTTCCGGGAGCACCCCGGGATCATGAACGGCACGGAGCGCCCGGACTACGCGCGTGCCGTGGACATCACCGCCCGGGCCGCCCTCCGCCAGATGGTGGCGCCGGGCGTCCTGGTGGTCAGCGCCCCGATCGTGGTGGGCCTGGTGTTCCGGTACCTGCGGGATGCCTCGGTCACGATTTACAGTCACGACGCGAAGGGCGTCCTGACGGCCATCGAGTACCCGCATTCGTCCGGTTGGCTCGCGGTCTCCGGCATGTTGATCATTGGCACCATCGGCGGCATCGCCATGGCGACCTTCTTCAACAACTCCGGTGGGGCGTGGGACAACGCGAAGAAGTACATCGAGTCCGGCGACATGAAGGACGAGAACGGCGAAGTCGTCAAGAAGGGCTCCGCGATCCACGCGGCGGCCGTCGTTGGTGACACCGTCGGTGACCCGTTCAAGGACACCGCCGGCCCATCGCTCCACGTCCTCGTGAAGCTGCTGGCCACGGTGACGCTGGTGCTCGCACCGCTCTTCATCGCCTCCTAGGAGCGACCGAAGGGCGGCCCGTGAGGCCGAAGATACACTGAGAAGGGGAGCGGCAAGCCGCTCCCCTTCTTCCTGTCTGCGTGGAAGGGTTACCGGCGCAGCACGGCCTTCTTCAACTCATCGATCACCCGCGCCACGCTGGGCAGATCGCCCGCAACTGTGCTGCGGTAGGCGAAGGGCATGTCGCCATCGGGCAGCACGATGAACACGCCGCCCAGCTGCGCCAGGTCGCCCTGCGGGCGCCCGGGCCAGTGACCGCGGAGAGCCACTCTGAGCCCGTTCCAGTACAGCCAAGGGTTGAGCAGCGCGGTCCAGGTAGGGCGCTTCGCGCCGAACGCGCGATAGATATCGCGCGAGGGGTTGGTGAATAGCGGCGTGGTGACGTGGTAGTCCTCAGCGAAGAACCCCGCCATCGAGGGATTCCCACTCCCGACGATCACGAGTTCGGCCCCAGCCTCATGAATCGCGGGCACAGCGGGGACGAGCTGCGACACATGATCCTTGCAGAACTGGCAGCCGAAGTGCCGGATCAGCGCGAGCACTACCGGCCGGTGCGCCCAGGCATCACCCAATCGTACCTCGTCACCTTCGGGGGTCAGTACAGAGAGCGGCGCCGCGGTCGATGAGACATTCTCCATAACACCCATACTACCCAGTCGATCTCCCATGGAACTCAGCGCCCGTTGCGGATGATGGTCGTGGTATCGTCCCGCCCGGCGGTGCGGGCCGGTTTGCGTGGGCGCGCCGAACGCGCCGCGCGGAGGAGGGACAGCGTGACACAGATGCTCGAAGGCATCCGTGTGCTCGAATTCGCGACCAACGTCGCCGGGCCGTTTGCGGGGAAACTGCTCGCGGACTACGGCGCAGAGGTTCTGAAGATCGAGCCTCCGACCGGTGATCCGTCGCGGAACGCAGGCCCCTTCCCGGACGACATCCCTCACTCAGAGAAGTCCGGCCTGTTCCTGCACCTCAACACGAATAAGCAGTCAATGACCCTCAACCTCGACACCGAGGAGGGCCGGGCCATCGCCCGCCGTCTCATCGGCCACGCGGACGTGGTGATCGACGACTTCCGCCCAGGGCTGCTCGACGATTATGAGATGCACTACGAGGCGATGTCCGCAGGCCACCCGGATCTGATCATGGCCTCAATCACACCGTTCGGGCAGAGCGGGCCATGGCGGGACTACGCGGGCAGCGAGATCACGCTGCAGGCGATGGGCGGGCCGCTGCACGGCAACGGTGCGCCCTACCGCGAGCCGGCCAAACTCGGCGGCTACACAGCGCACTACCACGCCGGCCTGGCGACCTCGCTCGCGATCCTGCTGGCGCGCTTCCGCGTGGAGGCGGGCGGCGCGGGCGACTGGATCGACCAGTCCGTGTACGAGGCCCAGGCGGGCTTCCGGGACCGCCGCACCATCTCCCTCACCGCCGCCGCCTACAGCGGCCTCTCCAGCACGCGCCAGCCGCCAGGCGGCCGCGCCGCCATGGGGGTCCGCCCCGCCATCGACGGCTACGTGAATATTTTCGCCGGTGGGACCAAGCATTTCGACGGGTTCCTCGACGAGATCGGCCGGCCCGACCTGAAGGAGCATCCCGACTTCGGCAAACAGGTACACGAGTATTCGGCCGAATACCAACAGGAGATCGAGGGCTCCTACCTTGCGTGGTTGTTCGAGACGCCGAAACTGGAGGCCGTCGCTCGCACGCAGCGACACGGCATCCTGGGCGGCGCGATCATGTCCACAGAGGACCTGGTGAACGACCCGCACTACCGGGGCCGCGGGGTGTGGGAGACCATCGACCACCCGGTGGCCGGCCCGCTCGAGTACCCCGGACGCCAGTTGGTCCTCTCCGATAGCCCGAAGGCGCCCGCGCGGCCTGCCCCGCTCCTGGGCGCACAGACCGTCGATGTCCTCACGCAACTTGGATATGACCGCGCGGCGCTGCCCCGGCTACGCGCGCAGGGCGTGATCTAGGAGGCTCGCGATGACACCGGACGCACGACCTGAGCGAGACGCCGCGCACCGTTTACCGCTGGAGGGCATCCGGGTCGCGGACATCACCGTCGTATGGGCGGGCCCCCACGTCACGCAGCTCCTCGGAGAGTGGGGGGCGGACATCGTCCGCGTGGAGCCGGTGACGACGATCCAGCCCTACTCGCGGGGCGCCGAGCGCATCAGCACAGAGGCGCAGTACCGCTACATGGGCTCCACCGGCGTGACGATGGGGATTCCGCCTGACTTCAAGCCGGGCGAGGACCCGTGGAACCGCTCGCCTTCCTTCAACGCGCACGCCCGTAACAAGCGCTCCATGGCCTGCGACATCCGCCTCCCCGAGGGGCGCGAGGCGTTCTTCCGGCTGATCGAGCAATGCGACGTGCTGGTCGAAAACAATGTCCCGGAGACCATCGAACGTGCCAAAATCACCTATGACGTACTGCGCGAGGTGAACCCGCAGCTGATCATGCTGCGGATGCCCGCGTACGGCCTCAGCGGCCCGTACAAGAACTACCGGGGCTTCGGCACGCACGTCGAGGGGATGATCGGCCACCACCTGATCCGCACGTACGACGACGGCACCCCGGAAGAGACCGGAGACGCCTACACGGCCGACGCGATCGCGGGAGTAATGGGCGCGTGGGCCGTGACCGCCGCGTTGCGCCATCGCGCGCGCACGGGCCGGGGGCAGCAGATCGAGATGCCGCTGGCCGAGGCGTTCCTGCCGGTCATCGGCGAGTACATCCTGGACTACACGATGAACCGCCGCCGGACGGAACAGCAGGGGAACCGTCACCCCTCGCACGCGCCGCACGGGATCTACCCCACCGCGGGCGACGACCAGTGGATCGCCATCGATGTCGCCAGCGACGAGGAGTTCGGGGCGCTCTGCGGGGTCCTCGGCGCTTCGGCACTCGCCACGGACGAACGATTCCGCACGGCGGGCGGCCGCGTCGAGCACCGGAAGGCGCTGGACGCCGCCGTGGGCGAGGTGACGCGCGGTTACGACAAAGAAAAACTCTTCCATGCGCTCCAAGCGGTCGGCGTCGTGGCTGGCCCCGTCCACAACGACGTCGAGGCCACGCGTTCGCCACAACTCGAGGCTCGCGGCTTCTTCGAGGAGCTGACGATGGAGGGGGTCGGCACGCACCGCTACCCCGGCATCTTCACGAAATGGGCCAACACCCCGAACTGGGTCCGCACGCCTCCGGCGAAACTCGGCGAGCACAACGAGGAGATCTACATCGACCTCCTCGGCTACTCGCGGCAGGAGTACGACGACCTCTGCGCGCGCGGCCTGGTCGGCACGACCTACGCGCCAGAGGTGCTACGCGGCCGGGACTGACGGACGCGGCCCAATGGGCCGCTAGACGAGCGCGAGCAGCGCGAGGCGGGCGGCAACCAGCAGGAGCGCCCCGCCGAGGGCGCGCAGAATGAATTCACCTCGCAGACGGTTCGCGGCAAGCGCGCCGGCCTGCGCGCCGCAGACAGCGCCCACCGCCATGAAGGCGGCCTGCGCGAGCGTCTGATCCCACTGCAGGGTGCCGGACGCGAAGTGCGTGGCGACCGCCTGCAGCGCCATCAGGCCCAGCACCATCTGGCTGGTCGCGGTCGCGATGTGTACCGGAAAACGCAGCACCATCGCCAACACCGGCACGTGCACGATGCCGCCACCGATCCCCAGCAGGCTGGAGATGAAACCCACGCCCCCGCTGATCGCGAGCCCGTGCCATCGGCGGTAGGCGTATGCGAACGTCATCCCGTCACGGTCGGTGAGCGTGCGGCTGACCACGCCGCGGCCGCTTAACGGTGCCCGGATCGCCGCGACCGGTCTCGGCAGGATGAGGTACACGCCGATCGCCGCGAGGACAGCGGCAAAGATCAGGTTGAAGGTGCCGCGGTCGATCTGCTTCACGACGATCGCACCGGTGACGGCGCCGGGGAGCGTCGCTACGGCGAAGGCGAGGCCGCTGCGGACGTCGATACGACGCTGGCGGGCGTACGCGAACGTGCCCGAGGTCGCGTTCCCAAGCACGACGAAGAGCGACATCGCCGTGATGACCTCGGGCGGGCGGTCCGGGTAGAGGAAGAGCAGGATGGGGACGAGGAGGAAGCCGCCCCCCGCGCCCACGAGCGTGCCGAACGCGCCGACGGCAAAGCCGAGCAGGCCCAGCAGCAGGACTTCGAGCACAGGCAGGACTCCTCGCCAGAGTGAGCCGGTATCATCGGCCTTGCGGGCAACCAGCGAATCTCATGTTTCCCGATTGATCTTCTCGGGGATGGAGCGCGGCATGGCGGGTACATTCGTGGGGCCTCGGGAGTTCGCGGCGCGGCGACGGCGGCTGATGCAGGCGCTCGGCCCCGGCAGCGCCGCCGTCTTCGTCGCCGGCTCGGACAGTCGCCGCAACGGAGATGTCGACCATCCCTTCCGCCAGGATTCGACGTTCTTCTACCTCACCGGCTTCGAGGAGCCCGAGGCGGTCGCCGTGCTGCGGCCGGGGGCCAAGCAGCCATTCACCCTCCTCGTGCGACCCCACGACCCCGTCCAGGCCGTGTGGGTAGGCCCCCGTGCGGGCGTCGAGGGCGCGTGCGCCACCTACGGCGCGGACCAGGCGTTCCCCATCGAGGAACTCGACGAGCGGCTGCCCGAGATGCTGCGTGGGGTGAAGGAGCTGCACTACTCCATGGGCCAGACCGCCCCGCTGGCGCAGCGCGTCGAGCGGCGGCTGATCGAGCACGTCGCCGCGCGGCGCGAGGGGGCGCAGCGGGGCGCGACGCCGCTGGAGACGTGGCGCGATCCGGAGCCGCTGGTGGACGGCCTCCGCCTGCTGAAATCACCCGCCGAGGTGAAGGCGCTCCGCAAGGCGATCGACGTCACCGGCGCGGGGATCCTCGCGGCGATGTGCGGGGTGCGCCCCGGCATGCACGAGTACGAGGTGCAGGCGATCCTCGAAGCCACCTACCGCAGCGAGGGCGCCGTGCGCGACGGCTTCCCGGCGATCGTGGCGACGGGGGCGAACTCCTGCACGCTGCACTACACGGCGAACCGCGCGCGGATCGCGGATGGCGACCTGCTGCTGATGGACACGGGCGCGGAGTGGGAGCTCTACTCCGCGGACGTGACGCGCACGGTCCCGGCGAACGGCCGGTTCACGTCAGCGCAGCGCGCCGTGTACGACGTCGTCCTGGCGGCGCAGGCGGCCGGGATCGCGAAGACGCGTCCGGGCGCCGGCTTCCACGACGTCCACAACGCCGCGCTGCGCGTGCTCATCCAGGGCCTCGTCGACCTCAAGGTGCTGCGAGGCGACATCGACGGGCTGATCGAGAAGGAGGCCTACCGACCGTTCTTCGTGCATGGCACGAGCCACTGGCTCGGCCTTGATGTCCACGACGCGGGGCCGTACCGGACGGGGGGGAAGTCGACGCGGCTGGAGCCGGGAATGGTGCTGACGGTGGAGCCGGGCCTCTACTTCGCGCCGGAGACGAAGGGCGTCCCCGCCCGCCTCAAGGGCATCGGCATCCGCATCGAGGACGACGTCTTGGTCACGGAGCGCGGGCGGGAAAACCTCAGCGAGGGGATCCCGAGCGACCCGGACGCCATTGAGGCGATCATCGGGGGCTAGGAGCGGGTCTTTCGGATCATATCCCTATCGTGACGCCGTCGATGCGAGCGCAGCCTTGCGGTCCTTTGCAATCCTCCTTAACTCCCCTTCTGCGAACCGGACCACGGGAAGCGCGAACACCGCCATCAACGTCGCATCCCGCTCCGCATCCCGCGTTTGGTGGTTCCTGTGCCAGTACGCGCCGTCCGCCTCGAAAGCAACATGGATACTCGGTACGTACACGTCCACGACATAGCGACCGAATCGGTGTTCTTGAACGGCGTCGGGGTAGGCGTTCTGAACGAAGTAAAACAGGATGCGCTCTGGCTTGGTGCGCTTCTTGCGGAGTAGTTGCCGCCGCAGCCGAAATCCAGACAGCGCGTTCGCGCATTCTATTGAGCAACATGCACCCCCGAACCACTTTCCGGGCCTCGGCTCAAACGGTTGTCTACCGCACCATTTGCATGATCTCTCGGCGATCCTCTCAGCACGCTTCCTTGCGCCACGATTCATGATCGCCGTCCGAAGGCCATCCGAAGCGCGCGTGCCTTCTTGTGGCGTCTTGGAGAACATGCGGGCCATGCCACCGAGGAGACCCCTACCTCCCCTTCTTGAGCCATCGCTCTACCCGAAAAACTGCCGAATGGCCCGTGAGATCTTTGCCTCTAGGCCTGGCTTCGGTGTTCGGTGCGCGCCGGCATCCGATCGCTTCGCACGCCAGCGCCCGTCAGCGTTCCGGGAACGGGGCTGAAGGCCCCCGCCCTGCTCGCGCACGTGCGGTATCGATCCAGCTCGTCGATCGGCCATGACTACTTCCCTTTGCCTGATATCCCTGTCTCGGTGACTGTGGTCTTCGGGTGTCTTTGAGCTGTGGTCTCCTTGACGTAGCGTCCAGAGATCGCGCTGCGGTGCTGCTTCGTTGCTGCCATCTCAAACTCCTAACTAGCACAGGTGTTCCCAGCGACTACGATCATCACGCGGAAGGTGATCTGTCAACTCGCCTATTCGGGTGTTCAGCGGAAGGCCCGTCGAACAACCCCTTGTGCCAGTCTGCTACCGCCTCAAATGTTAACGCGATTGATCGCGTTGACAGGCCTCCCCCGGCGGATCAATGATGCCCCTCGCTCCTCTGAACAGGTGCTCACTCACCTGAACAGATAGTCACAACATCTTGTGTCCCCACCGCTCCCCCTCCCCAAGTCCTTGGGCCGACGAGCCAGCGGGCCACACTCTCGGAAGGCTCCTTCGATGCAGATCTCGCGCCGCTTCACCACCGCCGGACACGACCCGTATGAGGGCATCGAGTTCGCGCAACGCACTTCGCGGATCGTGAACCCGGACGGCTCCGTCGTGTTCGAAGCGCGCGACATCCAGATGCCCGCGAAGTTCTCACAGGTCGCGACGGACATCATGGCGCAGAAGTACTTCCGGAAGGCCGGCGTCCCCGCCTCGACGGTGCGCGTGCCCGAGGACGGTGTGCCGGAGTGGTTGCAGCGCCGCGTGCCCGCGCCGGACTCTGCGCCGGGCGGCGAGGACGACGCGCGCCAGACCTTCGGACGGCTCGCCGGGACGTGGACCTACTGGGGCTGGAAGCACGGCTACTTCGACACGGAGGAGGACGCGCGCGCCTTCCACGACGAACTCTCCTTCATGATGGCGAAGCAGATGGCCGCGCCGAACTCGCCGCAGTGGTTCAACACGGGACTGCACTGGGCGTACGGCATCACCGGCCCGGCCCAGGGCCACTCTTATGTCGACCCGGCCACGGAGGAACTGCGCGTCTCCCAGAACGCATACGAGCGCCCTCAGCCGCACGCCTGCTTCATCCAGTCCGTGAGTGACGACCTGGTGAACCCGGGCGGCATCATGGACCTCTGGACGCGCGAGGCGCGCATCTTCAAGTACGGCTCCGGCACCGGCTCGAACTTCTCCAGCCTGCGCGGCGAGGACGAGCCGCTCTCCGGCGGCGGGAAGTCCTCCGGGCTGATGTCGTTCCTCAAGATCGGCGACCGGGCGGCGGGCGCGATCAAGTCCGGCGGCACGACGCGGCGCGCGGCGAAGATGGTGATCCTGAACGCCGACCACCCGGACATCGAGCAGTTCGTGGACTGGAAGGTGCGCGAGGAGCAGAAGGTCGCGGCGCTCGTGACCGGCGCCTTCGTCAC
>QZJI01000075.1 GCA_003599735.1 Dehalococcoidia bacterium
GGGGCTGACCTCGGCCTTGACCCGCCACGTTCGTGGCTGCCGGTGGGCTACGCGGTCGCCGGTGCCTACGCCTCTCTGATCGCATACGGCCTCGCTGTCCTGGTCATCGAGCGCCTCACGGGTGCCGACCTTGGCGTCTTGAAGAAAGGGAACGGGATCCCGGACTCTCCGGCGAACACCTCGGTCGTGTGGTTCGTCCTCGGGGTCAGCGTCATGGCGCTGGCGCCGCTGTCGGAGGAGGTGTTCTTCCGTGGGTTCCTGTTCCGCGCCGTCCACGGGCGGATGGGATTGGCGGCGGGTCTGGCCCTCTCTGCGCTGGCGTTCGCGGCATTCCACCTGAACTTCGGGGTCATGCTGCCCTTCTTCGCCATCGGTCTCATCTTCGCGTGGGCGTACCATGCCTCCGGGTCGCTCTGGACGCCCATCGCCGCACACGCGATCTTTAACACCGTCTCCTTTGTCGTAACGCTCGCGGGGGTGGGTTCGTGACCGACCGGCTGGCCGAGATGTTTGCTCGTACCCGCGCGGAGCACCGCCCGGCGGTGCTCCCGTTCCTCCCGGCGGGCTGGCCCGAGCTGGACGACACGGTTCGGCTCGTGGAGGCCGCCATCGAGGGCGGCGCGGATGGCTTCGAGGTCGGGATGCCGTTCTCCGATCCTCTCGGCGATGGCCCGGTGAACCAGGTTGCCTATACCCGTGCGATCGCCAACGGCTGCACGACCGAGACGGTTTTCGGGGCAGTCCGGACGCTTCGCTCACGGGGGGTTAGCGTCCCCTTACTCGTTATGGGATACTTCAACACCATTCTGGCCCACGGGCTGGAGCGGTTTGTGCGGGACGCTGTGTCCGCCGGCGTCGACGGGTTCATCGTGGTCGACCTGCCTCCTCAGGAGGCAGGGGAACTTGAGGGCCTGGTACGTGCGGCGGGCTTGCATATGGTGTATCTGTTGCCTCCCACGGCGACGCCGGACCGGATCCGGCTCATCGCGGAACACGGCAGTGGGTTCATCTACTGTGTGGGTTTCGTCGGAATCACCGGCGAGCGCGCGGAGGTCTCCAGCGAACTGCCCGGGCTGTTGGCCCGGGTACGTGAGCAAACGGATCTGCCGCTCGCGGTGGGGTTCGGCATCTCCCGGCGCGAGCATGTGCGCGCCATCGGAGAGATCGCCGACGGAGTGGTGGTAGGCAGCGCCTTCGTCCGCTCCGTGGCGGAGGCGTCCAGCGAGGAACGGCCAGTCGTGGCCCGGCGGTTCCTGGAGGAGATTACCGGTCGTGTGTCGTAACACCGGCACCTGGCATCGCGAGCAGCGCCATACGGCGCTTCGCGTTTCCGCGTCTTATACGCGGAGCCAGGCGGCCCGGCCCGTGACGACCACGGCCGGGTCGTTTGGCTCATGACCGGGGCCGCCTCACGCGGCCGGCTGCATCGAGTCTGACAGACGGAGACCAACACCCATGATGCTAGTCCGAGGTATCCGCGGCGCCACTACCGTGCGTTCCAACTCGCGCGAGGAAATCCTCGAGGCGACGAAGGAACTGCTCTCGGAGATCATCCGCCGGAACGACCTCGACACGGACTACATCGCCTCGGTCGTGTTCACCACCACGGTGGACCTGAACGCGGAATTTCCTGCGGTCGCCGCCCGGGAGATGGGCTGGACCTACATCGCGCTCGAGTGCATGCATGTCATGAACGTCCCCGGGTCGCTCCCGCGCTGCATCCGCGTGCTGATGCACGTCAACACCGAGCGGGCGGCGACCGATCTCAAGCATGTGTACCTGCACGAGGCCAAGGCACTGCGCCGTGACCTCGTGGACGCTTCGGAGGCATAACTGTGATCATCGTGATGAAGCCCGACCACACCCCGGCCCAGGCGGAAGCCGTCTCGGAGCGGCTCGCCAACTTCGGCCTGAAGGCCCAGCCGATCCACGGCGCGACTCGCACCGTCATCGCCGCCCTCGGCCAGGTCCTGCAGGATCACCGGGACGAGATGTCCATGATGCAAGGCGTGGACGAAGTCATCCGCGTTTCGAAGCCCTACAAACTCTCCAGCCGCGAGACGCACCCTGCCGATACCGTGATCGATGTCGGGTTCGGCGTGAAGATCGGCGGGGGCCGGCCCGTCTTCATGGCGGGTCCGTGTTCGATCGAAACGGAAGATCAGCTGTGGGCCTCCGCCCAAGGTGTCCGTGAGGCCGGCGCGCATGTTTTGCGTGGTGGCGCGTTCAAGCCGCGGTCGTCTCCGTACGCCTTCCAGGGTCTTGGCGTCCCGGGCCTCAAGATGCTGCGTCAGGCGGGCGACGAGCTCGGTATGCCTGTGATTACCGAGTGCCTCTCCGTCCGTGATATCGACGCGGTCGCCCAGTACACCGACATCATCCAGATCGGCGCCCGCAATATGCAGAACTTCGTACTGCTGGAACAGGCAGGGAAGACAGGTAAGCCCGTCCTCCTGAAGCGTGGCATGGCCGGGACCATCGAAGAGTGGCTGTTGGCCTCCGAGTACATCCTGTCGCAGAACAACCCGAATGTGATGCTCTGCGAGCGTGGCATCCGGACATTCGAGACAGCGACACGGAACACAATGGACCTCAACGCCATTGCGCTCGTGAAGCGGTTGTCTCACCTGCCGGTGATCTCTGACCCGTCACACGGCACGGGCAAGTGGTATCTCGTCCGTCCCATGACGATGGCTTCGATCGCCGTCGGCGCTGACGGCCTCGAGATCGAGGTCCACCCGAACCCGGATCACGCGCTCTCTGACGGCGCGCAGTCGTTGACCCCAGCAAACTTCGCTGAGATGGCGAATGACGCCCGCGCGCTCGCGTCCGCGATTGGCCGCCCGTTCGCGGACGTCCCCGCGCGCGTCGCGGCACGCTAGCCACTCTCGTGACATCCGAGCAGGACGCGGTCGCGCCGGTGTCTCCCCTCCCAGGAGAGACACCGGCCGTCGCGTCTTCGGATGCCGCCGCCGAAGGCGCTCCGGCCAGTGAGCCCGGCTTCTCGCTCACCCTCCCCGCCTTCGAGGGGCCGCTCGCCCTACTCCTCCACCTGATCGAGGCCAATGAACTCGACGTGACTGAAGTGTCGCTGCTTCAGGTCACGGACCAATACCTTCAGCATCTCCGTTCACGCGAGCACATTGATATCGGCGCGCTTGCCGAGTTCATCGCGATCGGTGCGAGGCTGCTTCTGTTGAAGTCGCGCGCCCTCCTCCCACGTGATCCGGACGCCGTAGTGGAAGATGACGAGGATCCCGCTGCTGACATCCGAGGGCTGATAGAGGCGCTGCGCGACTACCGTCGCTTCAAGCAGGCGGCCGAATTTCTCCGTTCACGTGATGGCGGGCATGGCACCTACCGCCGCGAGGTCGCGCCGCCCAAAGTCCCGCTGCCCACGGGACTCGACACCGTCACGCTCTCTTCACTCGTCGACATGATCCGCGAGGTGATCGCGCGGCTGCCGGATGAAGAGCCCGAAGGCGAAGTGGCGCGAGAGCCCGTCCGGCTACGAGACCGCATGGATCGGCTTGCCGATCTCCTTGACCGCGACCAGCGCACCTCGTTCCGCCGTCTGATTGAAGGAGCGACATCCCGCACGATGGTCATCGTCGATTTCATGGCTGTCCTCGAACTGATCAAGCAGCGGTATCTGACGGCGCAGCAGTCCGACGCGTTCGGGGACATCGAACTCGTGCGCCTTGCCGGTGCGATGCGGAATACGGTGGCGACCGCCGAAGCGTCCGAGGACTTCACCGGTGTGTAGGCCCACCGTCCGTTCCGCGGGAGGCAACTAATGCTCCTCGTCCGTGACGAACTACGCGGCAGCGTCACGCCGGGCGAACATGCGCTCTCCATCGGCGTCTTCGACGGCGTCCACGCCGGTCACCAGGCACTGATCAAGCGCATGCTTGACGAAGGCCGGGCGCGAGGTCTGACCGGCGGCGTGGTCACCTTCCACCCGCACCCGCGCACCGTCATCCGTCCTGACCTGCCGTTCCAGTACCTCGCGTCGCTGGAGCACCGCGTCGAACTGTTGCGTGCCTGCGGCGTCGACTTCGTCTCAGTGCTGCAGTTCACCTCCGAACTCCAGCAAGTGAGCGCGGAGGATTTCTGCCGGCTGTTGGTCGAGGAAGCGCACGTCCGCCTTATTGTCGTCGGCGCGGATTTCCGTCTGGGGCGTGGTGGCGAAGGCACAGTGGCGCGCCTCACGGAGATCGGCCGAGAACAGGGCTTCGAGGTGCTGCCCGTGGACTTGGTCGATCACGGCGTGGGCAGTGTGCCCATCTCCTCCACGCGGATCCGGACAGCGCTGGCTGCTGGAGAAATGGAGGAGGTTCAGGCGCTCCTGGGACGTCCGTTCTCACTCCGTGGTCCCGTCGTGCTGGGCGACCAGCGCGGGCGCACCATCGGTTTCCCCACGCTCAACATCGGCGTCAGCGCCGACCGAGCGCTGCCGCCGGATGGCGTCTACGTCACACGCGCCTACCTCCCGGCCGGTATCTTCAACGCCGTGACAAACGTGGGTACTCGGCCGACCTTCGACGGCTCATCACGCCGTGTGGAAACCCACGTCTTCGACTTCGTGGGCGACATGTACGGACAGGTTGTGACGGTCGAACTCCTCCACCGCCTGCGGGCAGAGCAGCGCTTTGACAGCGTCGATGCCCTCGTCGCTCAGATCAAGATGGACGCCGCTGCGGCACGGGAATGGTTCGCATGACCCGGAAGATGGCTCCCGTTGAGGAGCAGATGCGCGTCTACATGGCGGGCACCGACTTCGGTGATGACGCCACGCGGCGCTCGATGGAGCGCGAACTGCGCGCCCGCCTCGAAGAAGACCGCCCGTTGCGCGTCTACTGCGGTTTCGACCCGACGAAGGTGGACCTCCATCTCGGCCATGCGGTACCGATGCGCAAACTACGGCAATTTCAGGAATTTGGGCATGATGTCACGTTTCTGGTCGGAAACTTCACCGCGCTGATCGGCGATCCGACCGGCAAGGACGCCACCCGCCCAATGCTGACGCCCGCGGAGGTCGCGGAGAACGCGAAGACTTACACCGACCAGGCGTTTGTCATCCTCGACCGCGAGTTGACGACCGTCGCGTACAACGCCGACTGGCTGAACGCCCTGGGCTTCGCTGATGTCCTTCGCCTCACCGGCCAGTACACCGTCGCCCAGTTCCTCCGTCGTGAGAACTTCGCGAAGCGGTACGAGGAGGGCGTCCCGATCCACGTTTCCGAGCTCCTGTACGCCATGCTCCAGGCGTATGACGCCTTCCACATGGAGACGGATGTCCAGATCGGCGGCTCCGACCAACTTTTCAACCTGATGGCGGGCCGCCAGCTGCAAGAGGCGCACGGCCAGCGCCCGCAGGTCTGCATCACCCTCCCGATCCTCGTCGGCACGGACGGCCACGAGAAGATGTCGAAGTCGCTCGGTAACTACGTCGGCCTGACCGACCCGCCGAATGAGATGTTCGGCAAGGTAATGTCGATCCCGGACTTCGCGATCATGAACTACTACACCCTCGCGACTCCGCTCCGGCCTGCCGAGGTGGACGCCCTCTCGCGCGAGATCGAGGCGGGCACGCTGCGTCCGATGGATGCCAAGAAGCGGCTGGCGGAGGAGATCACGGCCGTTTTCCATGGCCGCCCTGCCGCCGAAGCGGCGCGCACTTACTTTGAGTCCACGTTCCAGCGCCGCGAGACGCCAGAGGAAATGCCCGAGCATGCGGTCGAGGGCGACGCACCGCTCGCTGCGGTCCTCGTGGCGGCGGGCCTCGCGAAGAGCAACGGCGAGGTGCGTCGGCTGGTCACACAGGGGGCCGTGAGCGTGAACGGCAGGCCTGTCACGGACGCCCTGGTGCCTCTGCAGCCCGGCGATGAGATCCGTGTTGGACGGCATCGATTCTTACGACTCGTGCGTGCATAGCGCCGAACGGCGGCACCTGCGACACTCAGCAAAGGCCTCGCGCTCTGGCAAGGGATATGGTGGGAAGGCTAGGGGATGATCGACGACGGTGCGGAACTCGACCTCACGGCCGTCTGTCAGAACATCGCCGAGGCCGAGGTCATCACCGTCTATTTCCCGCTGATTGGCCGCACTCTTCTCGTCGATGCCCGTCGCACTGCCGATGTGCCCACGATGGTGCGCGTAGTGCCGATGGCGCGCGATACGGGTGAACGTCTTCGCTCGCTGCGCCGCCTCCGTCCGATGCTCCCACGACCCGAGTCGATCACGATGATCCCATGGCAGATGCGCGTGCAGACGGTGATCGAGACGGGTGTTTGGGAATGCCTGCTGCGTCGGGTTGATGATCATCCGGCTGCAGAAGCTTGCCTGACGCAGCTGCGGAGACTCGAGCGAACAGAACAATTCGATGCGATCCTCGGACGGCGGTATGAGGCGCTGTGGACACGCGAGGGCGCGCGCGAGCCCGCTGAAGAGGACGACCGATAGCCTACCGGGCCGCCTCGAACCCTTCGTCCGACGCCGGACGGAGGTCCAGCACTTCGATCTGCAGGCGCGCTTCCCCACCGAACTGGTCGGAGCGGAACGTGTAGACCACGTCGGCGTCCTCGCCGGTCGCCACGGCCGAAGCGGCCTGCCGGAACCCGATCGCCCGCCACGTCACGTTCCCCGCGTGCAGCGACATCTGCAGGTGCGCGCCGTCTGCGCCGACCGTCCGGCTGCCGGTTACTCGTACGCGCCGTGCGAGAAAGACCGGGGCGGGGTTGCCGTTCCCGAACGGTCCCAGCAGTCCCAGCCACTGCACCATCCGCCGGTCGACCTCAGCCAGCGGCAGTTCCGCGTCCACCTCCAGCGCCGCGACCAGTGCGGTTGGGTCGAGGTGCCGCGCGGTGTCTTCGACCAGCCTTGTCCGCATCTCCGGGATGCGCTCCGGCGCCACCGAGAAGCCGGCGGCGGCGCGGTGTCCTCCATAGCGCAGGAAGAGGTCGGCGTTCCGCCGGAGGAGCGCCGTGACATCGAACTCCGGAATGGAACGGCAGGATCCCCGTCCTTCACCCCCCTCGATGCCAATGGCGATCGCCGGCCGGTGAAACTCCTCTGCCAGCCGTGCTGCCACGAGACCGATGATGCCCGAGGACATCTCGCTAGAATCGACCACGATCAGCGGCGGCGGCGTCTCACCAGCGAGGGCGCGCGCGAGCTCGACAGCGTGCGTGGTGGCGGTGCGGCGGTCGTCGTTTAGCCGTTCGATCTCCGCGGCGATTGTCCGTGCCTCCTCGATCGTCGGCGCGAGCAGCAGGTCGAGGGCGATCCGCGCGTGCGCCATCCGGCCGGCGGCGTTGAGCCGTGGCCCGATCACCCAGCCGATGCTGTCCGCGTCGACCAGCCGTGGCTCGATCCCCGCGACCTCGCAGAGCGCGAGCAGCCCGGGCCGCTTCGTCGTGCGGAGCGCATCGAGCCCAATGCGGAGGAGGTCACGGCACTCGCCGAGCAGCGGCGCGAGATCGCACACCGTGCCGAGGGCGACGAGCGCGCGGTGCGGGGCCGGGTCGTAGGACTGGCCGAGGCGGTCGTGCAGGTCGTGGATCACCTTGTAGGCGACGCCGACTGCCGCCGGCTCCGAGCCGTACGCGTTCCCGTTCAACTTCGGGTTCACGATTGCGAGGGCGTCCGGCAGTCGCTCCGGGATGGTGTGGTGGTCGATCACCACGACATCCATCCCCAACCCGTTCGCCTCCGCCACCTCGTCCACCGCCGATGTGCCGGTGTCCGCGGTGACCAGGAGGGTCGCGCCCTGGTCGGCGAGCCGGCGGATCGCGCGCACGTTCGGCCCGTACCCTTCGGTGAAGCGGTCGGGCAGGTACGGCATCGGGACCGCGCCGAGGGCGCGTAGCCCCTCGGTTAGCACAGCAGTCGCCGTCACGCCGTCGACGTCGTAGTCACCGTAGACAGCCACCGTCTCGCCCGCACGGCAGGCGCGGCCAAGACGCTCCACCGCGACCTCGAGGTTGGGCATGAGCAGCGGGTCGGTCAGGTCACGCGGACTACCGAGGAACCGTCGCGCCGCCTCGGTGGTCGTGACGCCCCGGCGTGCCAGGAGCAGCCGCATCAGCGGCGGGAGCCCGGACCCCGCGTCGTCGAAGCCGCCGAGGTCAGGCGTGACGTTGATGCGCCAGCGCCCGCCGGATCCCGTCAGCACGCGTGCCGGTGCCGCTTGGGGGGCGACCACAGACGGCTATCCCTCGTAGCGGCTGAAGATCAGCGAGGAGTTGTGCCCGCCGAAACCAAGCGAGTTCGACATCGCGTGCTTCAGGTTCACGCTGCGCGGGCCGCCGGCCACATAGTCCAGGTCGCAGTCGGGGTCGGGCGTTAGCAGGTGCAGCGTCTGATGGATCTTCTGGTCGCGGATCGACAGTACCGTCACTGCCGCCTCGAGGCCGCCCGCAGCGCCGAGCGTGTGCCCGAACATCGACTTGCTGGACGAGACTGGGATGCCGGGCATCGACTCACCGAAGACCGCTTTCAGCGAAAGCGTCTCGAACTTATCGTTCAGCGGGGTGCTCGTCCCATGAGCATTGACATAGTCGATCTCTGCGGCCTCGAGGCCCGCCTTCTTCAGCGCGATCCGCATGGCCCGCGACGCCCCCTCGCCGTTCTCGGACGGCTGTGTGACGTGGTAGGCGTCCGCCGACTGTCCGTATGCCGTGAGTTCCGCGAGGATGGTCGCACCCCGGGCTTCGGCGTGCTCGCGCTCTTCGAGGACGAGGATACCCGCGCCCTCGCCGAGCACGAAGCCGTCGCGGTTGAGGTCAAACGGCCGGCTGGCTGTCTCCGGGTCGTTGTTGCGCGAGAGCGCGCGCGACGCGGCGAATGCCGCGATCGTCATGCGCGTGACCGATGCCTCGGCCCCGCCGGCCACCATCGCCACCGCGTCTCCGCGCCGGATCGTCTCTAGCGCGGTCCCGATCGCGTCTGCACCTGACGCGCAGGCGGAGACCGTGTTGAAGTTGGGGCCGCGCAGCCCGAAGCGGATCGACGTCTGTCCGGCGGCCATGTCCGGGATGAACATCGGCACCAGGAACGGAGAGACACGGGTCGGCTTCTCGAAGAAGACCTTGAACTCCTGCTCCAGCGTCTCCATACCGCCGATGCCGGAGCCGATCATGCACCCGATCTCGTCGGCGTCTGCCTCAACATCCAACCCGGAGTGCTCCAGTGCTTCGCCCGCCGCCATCACCGCCAGGTGGGTGAAGCGGTCCATCCGCTTCGCCTCTTTGCGGTCGAGGTAAGTCGAGAGGTCGAACTCCGGTACCTCGCCCGCGACGCGCGTCGGCAGGTCCTCCGTCTCCACACGAGTGATGGGGCGGATCCCGTTCGTGCCGGCGAGCAGCGCCTGCCAGGTCGCCTCGCGGCCCGCGCCTACCGCGCTGAACATCCCCACACCGGTCACCACGACTCGACGGTTCATCAGACTCCCTCCCACCGTTTCACGATCACGGCGGAGTTATGGCCGCCGAGGCCCACCGAAGTGCTCATCGCGTACCGCACGGCGGCGCGGCGTGCCTCGTTCGGGACGTAATCCAGGTCACACGCGGGGTCCGGGTTCGCGTAGTTGATCGTCGGCGGGACGACCCCGCGCTCGCAGACCAGCATCGCGATCGCCGCCTCGACGGCCCCTGCCGCCCCCATCATGTGCCCGTGCATCGACTTGGTCGAGGAAACCATGATCGAGTCCGCGTGTTCGCCGAACACGTCACGGATCGCTTTGGTCTCCACCCGGTCATTCAATGGCGTGCCAGTCCCGTGCGCGTTGATGTAGTCGATCGCCTCGACGCCGATCCCGGCCCGCGCGAGGGCGTCCTGCATCGCCTGCGCAATCCCGTGTCCATCCTCGGCGGCGGCCACCATGTCGTAGGCGTCGTTGCTCGTGCCGGCCGCGACGAATTCAGCGTAAATATGGGCGCCGCGCGCGAGGGCGTGTTCGAGCTCTTCGAGGATCAGCACGCCAGCGCCCTCGCCAAGGATGAACCCGTTGCGGGTGGCGTCAAACGGTCGGACGGCTTTCGTCGGGTCGTCTGCGGTCGCGAGGGCCTTCATCGCGTTGAACCCGGCGTAGTAGACGGGCGTCAGCGGTGCTTCGTAGCCGCCCGCGATGATCACCTCGCAGTCGCCACGCGCGATGATCTCGGCGGCCTCGCCGGTGGTGGCGCCGCCGGTGGCGCAGGCCGCCGTCACGGCGAAGTTCGGGCCCCGTGCTCCGGTCTGGATGGCGACCAGGCCGGTCGCCGTATCCGGGAGCATGTGGGAGATGAGGAACGGCGAGACGCGCCGCGGGCCCTTGTCCGCCAGGATCGCTGCCTGCTCCACGATCAACTGCGCGCTGCCAATGCCCGTGCCGATCACGACCCCCACCCGCCGCGCGTCCTCCTGCGCCATGTCGATCCCCGCGTCCGCCAATGCCCGTTGCGCGGCAGCAAGCGCGAACACCGTGGAACGGTCAAGGCGGCGGAGGATCTTCGCGTCGACATGGTCGGCCGGATCGAAGTCTCGGACCTCGCCCGCGATCGGGAACTCGTATGCGCTGGTATCGAAGAGAGTGATCGTGCCGATCCCCGACCGTCCGGCTACGAGCGCCTCCCAGTTGGAGGCCACATCGTTGCCGAGCGGGGTGATGAGGCCCAGCCCGGTGACGACAACCCTGCGCGTCACGGCGCCGAGCGGCGGGCGGGGAGGACGGAGATCGGGATCGGCTTGTCGCGCGCATCGTCCAGCGAGACCGCGGTCACATCGCCCGCGATCCGCTTCACCATCCGCGCCAGGCTGTGCCCCGGACCGACCTCAATGAAGGTGTCGACCCCTTCACGCGTCATCCGGCGCACGTTCTCTGCCCACAGGACGGGTGACTTCAACTGGGCCTCGAACTCCGCACGGACCTCGGCGGCGGTGCGCAGCAGGTCAGCGGAGATGTTGGAGACAATCGGACGGTCCGGGTCGGCGAACGGAATCTCACGGATCACTTGCGCGAACTCGGCGGCCTGCGCGGTATGTAGCGGAGTGTGGCTGGAAACCTTCAGCTTCAGACGGATCGCCTTCGCCTGGAGCGCGCGTGCGCCCTCCATCGCCCGTTCGAGGGCGCTCACGTCGCCAGAGATCACCGTCTGCTGCGCCTCGTTGTGGTTCGCCACGTCCACACGGTCGTGCTCACCCAGCGTGGCGTCTTCGCACAACTGCCGGACAGCCTCGGCGTCCATGCCGATGATTGCCGCCATACCCACCGGCCGGTCGGCGTTGAACGACCCCATGAGGCGCGAGCGCTCCATGATGATTAGTAGCGAGTCCCGGAACGAGATCGCGTTGGTCGCTACTGCGGCGCTGAACAGGCCGAGCGAGTGTCCACCGAACAACCGGGGCCGCACGTTCCCGCCGACCTCGTTCAACTTCTCGCGCATCGCGCGGAGGAAGGCGACCGAGGTGGTTAAGACCGCCGGCTGGGTGTTCTCGGTGGAGGCGAGGTCGTCCGCCTCGGCGTCGAAACAGAGTGAGGCAAGGTCGATGCCTGTGAGGTCGCTCGCCTCCTCGAAGGTGCGGCGGGCCGCCTCCGAGTTGGCGTGAACCAGCTTCCCCATCCCAGGCGTCTGAGACCCCTGACCGGGGAAGACGAGGGCGATGGAGTCCGTGGTTGGGGTGCTGGCGTCGCCCGGCGTCAGCTCGGGATCAGGCCTGCTCATGTCGGTCACGCGGGTTTCCTCCGCAGTGTCCGCCTGCCTCATCTGGGCGTTACGGACACCTGTTCGACCCTTGAACTATACGCCCTGGCGCCGTCCGGCGCGTCAAGGATGTGTGTGCGCGAATTTGGCCGGTGGGGTGTTTCACATCCCGAGGCGGTCGTCCCGCGCGTCTCGCCGGGGTGGTTCCAGTGCTTTCCGCGCCTCCGGCAGCGCCCGGATGAGGTCAGACGCGAGCACGCTGGCGTCCCCGTAGACGCTCGACAGCTGCCGCGCGGCCTCCGCATGCATCCAGACGGACGCGCAGGCCGCCTCGAATGTCTCCATGCCCTGGGCGGCGAATCCGGCCACCAGGCCCGCCAGGACGTCTCCTGTGCCCGCATGGGCTAGCGCCGAGGTCGCCGCCTCCGAGATTCTCGCCCGGCCGTCCGGTGACGCGATGATCGTGCCGGCGCCTTTCAGGATGATCACGCTTTGGGTGGCCTCCGCCATCTCGATCGCCGTTGCAAGACGCTGTGCCTGTACCGCCTCCATGCTTCGCCCGACGAGCCGGGCCGCTTCGCCTGGGTGGGGCGTCAGGACGCGCGGTGCGGCGAACCGGGTGTGCCAGCCGTGTTCGCCTGCCAGCACCGTGAGCGCGTCTGCGTCGAACACTACCGTCCCGAGCCCCTCGACGGTGTCGAGGCCGGCCAGGAGGTGTTGCACGAACCCGCGTGCGCCGTCTGACAGCCCGATGCCCGGACCGATGAGCAGAGACTGCGCACGGCCGCGCTGGAGCGACTGGAGGAGTGTCCGGGCGCCTTCGGGTGTGTGGGCGCCGTCCTGGTCGGGGAGCGGCTCGTGCGTGGCATCGGGGAACGCGATCAGCAGTTGTTGGATCGAGGCTGGCGCCGCCAGTGTGACCATCCCGCAGCCGGAGCGTGCCGCAGCCTCCGCGGAGAGCCGTGCCGCCCCGGGGAACCGCCGAGACCCAGCCGCGATCACCGCGGTGCCGAACGTCCCTTTATGTCCGTCCGAGGGCCGCTCCGGCAGCGTTGCGCGCACCTCTCGCAGCACCAGCGTGCCCAGTCCCAGCCGTGCCCGCGCGTCGGCTGGCACGCCGATCGCGACCGGCACCACGCGCCCGGCGAAGAGGGATCCTGGTGCGGTCACCAGGCCGACTTTCGAACATTCGAACGTCACGGTCTCGTCCGCCGTCGGCGTGAGCGGGTCTGCGTATCCTGTGTCGCTGTCCACGCCACTCGGCAGGTCGACCGCGAGCAACGGTAGTTGAGGCATGGCGGCGCGAGCCGCCTGCACGCGCATAAGTATTTGCGCGGCGTCGCCCTCGATCGGCCGCTCCTTCGGATGAAGTCCGGTGCCGAACAGAGCGTCCACGGCCACCGCCGCGTCGGAGAGCAGCCGTTCGAGCGTGGCCCAGTCAGCGTCCTCCGTCGCCACCGTGTAGGGCACGCCGGCATCCAGGCAGGCGCGCCATTCCGCGTCGTCGTCGGGACGCGCGCGCAGCAGGTAGACGTGGCACGGCGGGCCCCATTCGGCCAGCCGCAGCGCCGCCACCAGTCCGTCGCCCCCGTTCTTCCCCGGGCCGACGAGGATCAGGATGGGGCGTTCGTCCGCGCCGCCCGCCATCATCCATGCCTCCTGAGCCACCGCGAGGCCCGCGTTCGCCATCAACTCGCGCTCGGAGACGCCAGCGGCGACGGCGGCGGCTTCCAGGTCGCGCATCTGCGCGGCGGTCACGATCGGGGCGGCAGGCCAACCGAGGGCGGGGCTCACGAATTCACCCCATCGCCCTCAGGGTCCTCGGTGAGCAGGCCGCGTTCTCGCAGCCGCGCTATCAGCCGTGCCCGACCTTCCATGGGGTCCTCCTCCTGCCGTTCTTGGGTGCAAACGACGACCGCCATCGCAAACGAGGCAAGGTGCGTGAGGGAGATGTCGATGGCATCCAGTCCGATGGCGTCCGCACGCCGGCGGGCGCCACCGTACAGGTAGACCATTGGCTTCCCGCGGCGGTCGGGCAGCACCTCGATATCCCGCCACGCGACAGAGCGTGCGCCCGTCCCCAGTGCCTTCATCACTGCTTCTTTCGCCGAGAACCGCGCGGCGAGTTCCGGCACGCGTCCGCGACAGAACGCGGCCTCCGCGCTGGTGAAGACACGCTGGACAAACCGTTCCGGGTGCTTCGCGAGCACCGCGGCAACTCGGTCGATCTCGATCAGGTCGATACCGACGGCATGGGTGCTCACATGGGCCTCCGGCCCGCGAATCTAGCACGATCCCGTGCCATACTCTGCCTCCGAGGCGGCCCGGCCCGACCTCTCTCGTCCGTAGGAGCCTGCCCGTGAGCGCGAAAATCCTGGACGGCACCGCCATCGCCGCCGCCGTGCGCGCGGAGGTCGCCGCGGAGGTGGCACACGATGTTGCGGCCGGCCATCGTCCACCGCACCTCACGGTCGTGATCGCGGGTGACGATCCCGCCTCGCACGTTTACGTCGCCGGCAAAGCTCGTGCCTGTGCTGAAACAGGCATGACCAGCGAGACCATCGCACTCCCCGCAGACGTCACGCATGCGGCGGTCATAGATGTCGTCCGTCGCCTGAATGCCGACGACGGTGTCGATGGCATCCTCGTCCAGATGCCGCTGCCGCCTCAGGTGGACGCCCAGGCGGTGATGTCCGCGCTGGATCCCGCGAAGGACGCGGATGGCCTCTCGCCGTACAGCCTCGGACGCCTGCTCCAAGGCAAGGCACCGATGCCACCCTGCACGCCGTCCGGCATCGTCGAAATGCTGCGCCGCGAGGGCATCGACACCCAGGGCGCGCGCGTCGTGATTGTGAACCGCTCCATGCTCGTGGGCCGCCCGCTGGCGATGCTGCTTTCGAACCGCGGCGCGGGCGCCAACGCCACCGTCACCATCGCTCACACCGGGACGCGAGACCTCCCCGCCGTGATGCGGGAGGCGGAGATCCTGATCACTGGGATGGGCCAGGCCCGCACCGTCACCGCCGACATGATCCGCCCCGGGGCGGTGGTCGTGGACGTCAGTGTCGTCCGTATCCCGGACGCCACCCGGAAGACGGGGACTCGCCTCGTCGGCGACGTGGACTTCGAGGCGGCGTGCGAAATCGCGTCGTGGATCACTCCGGTGCCCGGTGGCGTTGGCCCCATGACGATTGCGATGCTGATGAAGAATACCCTCACAGCTGCCCGCGCCCGTCGAGACGGGCGCTAACGCCTCGCTGCTGCGCCCCATGGCACGGCGTGCGAACATATTCAGATGGACGAACTTCGACAGCGGATCGCCGAACTCCTCGCACGCGTTCGGGACATTCAGGTGCGACTTTGACCTCCCTGCACAGGAGCGCGAACTCGCGCGCGTAAAGCAGGAGGCGGAGGAGCCCTCGCTCTGGGACGACCAGGCGAACGCCCAGCGGGTGATGAAAGCCGTCGCCCGTCTCGAATCTCTCATCGAAACCTGGCGCTCCCTCGAGTCCGGCTCACAGGATCTCCAGACGCTCCTCGAACTCGCCGCCGAGGCGGACGAAGCGGAGCGTGCGCCGGTCCTGGCTGAGATCGAAACAGAGCTCGCCCTGCTTCAGGCACAGTTCGGCGCCCTCGAAATGTCGCTCACGCTGGGCGGGCCGTACGACGTGCGCAACGCGCTGCTCTCCGTCCACGCCGGTGCGGGTGGCACGGAGGCGCAGGACTGGGCGGAGATGCTTCTGCGCATGTACCTGCGCTGGGCTGAACAGCACGGTTTCACCTCGGAAATCCTTGCCATCTCCAGCGGTGAAGAGGCGGGCATCAAGTCCGCCGACCTCAAAATCAGCGGCGACTACGCCTACGGCATGCTTCGCTCCGAACGGGGGGTCCATCGTCTTGTCCGGATATCCCCGTTCGACTCATCTCATTCCCGTCACACTTCGTTCGCCCTGGTCGAGGTGATGCCCGAGGCGGAGGCTCACGACAACACCATCGAGGTGAAACCGGATGACCTGCGGGTCGATACGTTCCGGGCGTCTGGGCACGGAGGTCAGAACGTCCAGAAGAACGACACCGCCGTCCGTCTGACTCACCTCCCGACGGGTATCGTGGTCACGTGTCAGAACGAGCGATCCCAGGGGCAGAACCGTGAGAGCGCCATGCTCGTACTGAAGTCGAGACTGCTCGAGCTGGAGATCGAACAGCGGGAAGTGGAGAAGCAGCGTCTGAAAGGCGCCCACATCGAAGCCGGGTGGGGAAACCAGATCCGCTCCTACGTGCTCCATCCCTACAAGATGGTGAAGGACTTGCGCACCGGGACCGAGACGAGCGATACCGCCCGCGTCCTGGATGGCGGCATCGACGAATTCGTGACGGCCTACCTGCGTGAGCAGGTGGGGACGGAGGCGGCAGGATGACTCATCGGGCGGCAGCCGTAGTCCGCGTGTCTCGGGTGGTCGAGGCCGCCGTGGTGGCGTTTGCCCTCGTCATGGCGCTCGTCGCGATGCCACGCACCGCGAACGCCGGCACGATCACGGCGGGCGAGCCGGCGCACTCGACGGCCGACCCGAAGGCGATCGTGTTCAAGGTGAGCGTCCAGGCCCCTGCGGGTCTGCAGAGCGCCACCCTGGACTACAAACTGTTCAACCCGGACACCACCGTCGGCGGCAGCCAGCCGGCCGAGGTCAGTGGTGCGACGGATGATCGCCAACAAAACGCGCCTACGTCTGTTGAGTACACGGTCGTAGAGGGAGACTCCCTCTGGGATGTCGCCCGGCGGCTTTATGGGGACGGCCCGCGGTATGTCGAGATTTTTCAGGCGAACCGCGATCGCGAGATGGTGCGTGGTGAACGGCTGACCGACCCACGGTTGATCAGGCCCGGCTGGGTACTGTCCATACCGACCGCATCGACCAACGGCACAACCACGGTCAACGCAACCGTCACGCTGGAGACGAACACCGCCACCCGCTACATCCCCATCGGTTCGCGATTCACCTATACCTGGACGCTGGTCGACAAAGAAGGCACGCGCATCGTCACGCCGCAGCGCGAGTTCATTTTCCTTGATGGCCGCTACCAATGGCAGGAGAAGACCACCGGGAACTTCACCGTCTATTGGTACGGCGACAACGCGCGCAATGCCGACCTGGCGCTCCAGGCTGCCGCGGCGGCCACCACTGCCAACGAAACGCTCCTCAACGTCAAACTTACTTACCCGATCCGCCTGATCGTCTGGCGTCGGGAGTCCGAGGGCGAGGCGGCGCAGCAGTCGCGCGGCGGGGCCTTCGACCGCCAGGTTATTACCGGCGGCGCGCGCGTCGCCCCGGACGTCGTCCACCTCTACGACCCGATCGGCGGCTTCGTCGACGTCGTGAAGCACGAGGTCGCCCATATCGTCACGAAAGTGGCGGGCGACGGGCCGTTCGGCCGTCTTCCCTCATGGATCGATGAGGGCACAGCCGTCTATGCGCAGTCCGATCCTGGCGCCTACCGTCCCGCGATCGAGGCCGCCATCCACTCGGACTCGCTGACGCGCCTCAGGGCGATGTCGTCACCCTCGAACCAGCCAAGCCGAGTCGACACCTTCTACGGGCAGTCGTGGATGACCGTGAAGTTCATGGTCGAGAAGTATGGCCAGCCCAAGTTCGCCGAGCTGTACAAGGCATTCAAGGCCGGCGGCGACATGGATGCGGCGCTCAAGCAGGTCTATGGGGTGGACCAGGACGGCCTCTACAACCAGTGGCGTGAGAGCGTCGGCCTGAAGGCCATCGACTTCCCGCCCGAGGCCTCAACCACCACTGCGCAGGCGCAGGGCACTCGTGCGCCCCTCGGCATCGGTGTCACGGGTACAGGTTTCTCCTCGCAGGGGGCGGGCGGCGACGCCGCTTCCGCTCCAGCCGAGGAGTCCGCGACCAAGATGATGCCGGCGGTCATCGTCAGCGTCGTCACGCTGCTGCTGGCGGCAGGTATGGGCTTTGGTGCGCTCCGGCTGCTGAAGAAGTCAAAGGCGTAGCGCGCTTACCGTCCGGGGACGATCAGCCCGCCGCTGCCTTCGTGGGCCGCAGGCATCGAGGATGGCCCGGCCGCTTCGGCCGCCTTTACCTGTTCCTCTGTCACGAACTCGGTGACGAAGATACGCTCGCGCACCACCAGCTCTGGCTCGTTTACCGCGATTCGCCACAGCTGCTGCATGAGCAATGGCTCGTCCCAAGCGCCAGGGAAACGCCGCCCTTCGATTGTCATCAGCGGCACCTCAGCGACACCCTTGATCGAGGCGAGCCGCGGGAATTCCGCGACTTCGATCACGGTCAGCCGGATGTTCTTGCTCTCCGCCGCAAACGCGCCGAGCAGGCGCAAGAGGTGGCCCGAATAGGCGTCGTATGGCGCCAGCAGGATCTCAATGTCCAGCGGGCGCGGAAGGGCCGTCAGCGCCGCCTTCGTCTCCGGCTGGAGCGGCGTCTCTGCGGAGAGGAACGTCATCACGTCGAGGAATGGCGGGAACAGGAGTCCGGAGATCAGGCCGCTCAGCCGCACCGACTTTCCACCGCCCCGCAGGACCGTTGTCGGCGCCAGGTGGATCGCCTCGCGCTGTGCGCGCTCCGCGAACTGGTCGAGGGCATACGGAGTGATCGTCAACGCCGGGTGCAGTGACGCTAGCTGTTTCATCGCGGAGAGCATCATCTCGGCATGCACCACGCCGTCCCGGTCGGGTAACACGATCGTGTTGTCTGGACGCCACCAAACCTCAATTCCCACATGGCGTGAGATGCGCTCCGCGAGCCAGCGCGCGATTGCAAGCGACTCCTCGCGTCCGAGTGGACCCGCGTTCGGCGTGATGGCTGGCGGCTCGCCGGTCACCGGTCTTCTCTCCGTGCGTCTTCCGCGATCATCGAGCGCGATCCGATCCACAGCCGCTGGAACGCCGTCAGCACTGTCAATACGGCGAGCGCCCACAGCGCCGCGCGTGTGAACCCAAGGATCAACGCGACGCCCACGAGCACGACGCGCTCTGACCGGGTGAACAGCCCGTCGCGTAGAGCGAGCCCTAGTCCTTCGGAGCGCGCCCGTACGTACGACACCATCAGCGAGCCGACAGTGGCCACGAACGCAAGCATCGCCTGCTCGTCGCTCCCGGACTGCAGTGCGTGCCACAGCAACCCGCCGAGGACCGCCGCCTCTGAGAGCCGGTCGAGCGTGGAGTCGTACAACGCACCGAACCGTGAGGCGCGGCCGGTCGCCCGCGCGAGCGCGCCGTCCAGCATGTCCAGCGCGCTGAAGAACAGCACAGCCACGCCTGCGAGCCACAGGTCGCCCCGCGCTGCCAGCCATGCCGCCAGCACGTTGCCCAGGAAGCCCGCGGTCGTGAGCATCGTCGGTGTGACCCGCGCGGCGGCCAGCCCTCGCACGATCGGGTCAAGGACGGCGGCGGGGGCGCGGCGCGGGAGGAGGATCATTCGCGGGGCGCCAGACGGCGCTCGCGGGTGGATTCCATGCTGTCGCGCTGGTCCAGAAGTCGCTCGTAGTACGAAGCGACCTGTTGGCCCACGCGCGGCCAGGAAAACTCATCCACACGGATCCGCCCGCGTGCCGCCAGCCGTGCGCGCCGTTCAGGGTCGCGCGCCAGCGCCGTCAGCGCGTCCGCCAGTGCCATCGTGTCCATGGGGCGCACCAGGATTCCGTCCACGTCATGAGTGATGACGGAAGCGTACCCGTCAATGTTCGATGCTACGATTGGTACCCCTGCTGCCATCGCCTCCAGTAGCACGTACCCCTGCGACTCGTTCCCCAGCGCGGGCGAGCAGAAGATCTGCGCCGTGCGGTGGTATCGAGGCAATTTGTCGTACGGCTGCTCCGGCACGAAGATCACGCCTCGCTGACCGCTGCGCTCCACCATCGCCTCGTACCGTCGGCGCGCCCGCGAGTCCGGCCCGACCACGATCAGTCGCGTGTCCGGAAGGCGTGCGTTCACGACACCAAAGGCGCGGAGCAGCGTCCCCAGCCCTTTCCGCTTCTCCGCGCGGCCGACGTACAGAATGTTCGCGGTGCCCTCAAAGGCCGCAATCGGTTCGTGGCGCGGGTCTGACCAGTGCTCCACATCGATGCCGTTCGAGATGATGTTGTAGAAGCCCGGAAAGTAGCGGCCCACGTACTGAGCCGCTGGCGGCGACACTGCGATCTTCCCGTCGATCTCCCGAAACCACCGTTTCAGCAGCCGCCGGCCGTATCCATACAGCCGGTTGCCGCCGTCCTTCCGAGCATGGAACGTCCCAACGTTGACCACGCGAGGGTTCGCCGCCCGTGAGTGGCGTAACACCTGAATCGGCAACACCGGCATCAGCGGTTCATGCACATGCACTACATCGAACTGCTGCTTCGCCAAGAGGGCATGTACGCGCGCGCCAATGCGAGGGTTTACCGGGATACGGACCACCGATCCGGACGCGGCCACGGGGATCGGCCGTCCGATGATGTGGACCAGCGGGTCGTCCACCTTGCGCGAGGCGGGCGCAATCACGTGGACCTCATGTCCGCGCGCGCGCAACTCGTGGCCGAGGTGCGCCACATGGCTGTTCACCCCGCCCGGCGTGTGCCAGTCGTACGGCGAGACAAGCGCGATCTTCATGGTCGTGGCCGGATCCGTTCGCCCATACGTCCCACGAACCGCCCGAGAGGTGGCCCCAGCACCTTCTTCGGCGTGACGGAGAGGCCACGCACCTGCTGGAGGGCGATGCGGGTGGCGCCGATCTGCCGCAGCGGCATGCCCGCCCCTCGCCGTCCCGACGTCGCGCGGCTGAGGATCGCCAGCCGCAAGTCTTCCGAGGTGCGGCCGGGGAAGAGCGTATAGGCCCCCCCTACTGCTTCCGCGAAGTGTGCGTCGCTCCCACCCGTCTCGGCCAGCCCCCACCGGGCACGATTCGCCTCGACCGCACGGATGCCGGTGTCCCAGCCCGCTGAGGTCGGGTTGGCGATCTCGATGCCGTCCGGGTGCGTCGCGGTGTCCGCGATCGCGAGGACGCGCTCCAGCGTGCGCCGGCCGATCGAGCGAGTCAGCAGAGAGAAGGGGTGCGGGACGACGGCGAGCCCACCCTGCTCATGGATCGCCGCGGTGGTCGCTTCCAGCGAGCGGAACGAACGGACGGGTGCCTCCACCCATAACGCCAGCAGGTGACCGTGCAGTGTGGTCACCTCGATCCCGGTGACGAGGTCGAAGTGGTAGGGCGCACGCGCATGCACGTCGCGCGCTTCCAGCGCCCCGCCGATGTCGTCGTGGTCAGTGACGGCGATGACGTCGAGCTCGCCCAGCACTTCGACTCGCTCGAAGATCGCACGGGCGTCCTCCATACCATCACCGTAGGCGGTATGGACTTGCAGGTCAGCGCGTCCGAAACGGCGGGGGACAGCGGTGTGGTCGGGCATCAGCGCTATTGTAGCCCGCGCCAGATGGGCGCCAGCGCAAACCACTGGCCGGGTGTGCGCATGATCGCCCGTTCGAGTGCGTCGATGTAGGCGTACTGCGCCGCCTCCAGGTCGTTCTGACGGTCGCCGCTTGCCTTGGGCAGCGCGATCCGTTCCACCACGGCGGCGTACCGCCCCGGCCTGGTGCGCGTGACCCATCCGGCGACGACGGCGGCGCCTGTGCGCAACGCCATCTCCATCATCCCGTCCGGCATCGCCGCCCGCTCTCCGAAGAAGACGTACGGCTTCCCGGTGCCGAGGACATCGCGGTCCGCCAGCCCGCCGAGGATCACCCCGCATCGGATCTGCGCCAGCGCCGCCCGGAGCCCAGCGGTGTTCGGCTCCAACATTTGCGCGCCTCCCCGCTTCCGCGTTGATTCGATGAGCGCATGCACGCGTGGATCTCCCAAGGGCTCGACGAAGATCGCGGCGGGCAGTCCGAGGTACGGGAGCAGGGTCGCGAATACCTCTGGGTTCCCAAGGTGCGCCGAGAGGAGCACTACGCCCCGCCCGGCGTCATACGCCTCGAATAGTGTTTCGAGGCCCTCCACGGAGTCGAGGCATGCGAAAGTCTGCTCCGGAGTCATCCGGGGGGCGCGCGCGAGGTCGACCCAATACCACGCCGCTGTCCGGACGCAATCACGCGCGCGCGCTTCGACCGTGGCGCGTGAGGCGCTGGTCCCTAGGGCGTGGCGCATGTGGTCGGTCGTCGTTTCTCGGAGCTGGCGGGAGGTGTACCACGACAGGCCGCCGGCCAGCCACACCAGCGGCGCGATCACGCGCAGCGGGACGCACGGCAGCACGAGCATCAGCGTCCGCAACAGCCAGTAGGGCATCAGGGGCTAGGGTGCACCGCGCGCGCCAGGTCGGCGATCCAGAGGCTGCGGAAGATGTACCACTGCGAGGGGTCGCGGCGGACGAACTGCTCCAGTTGTCGAAAGACCGCCTGCGTTAGGCTGCGCACGTCCGCCTCCTGGTCCCCGGTCGGTGTGAACGGCACTGGTGCGACATCCACCGTCACCGTGTCGCCCCAGGGGTCGACACGGGGCAACGTGGCTGCCATGACCGAGGAGCCGGCGCGGAGTGCGATCCGTGCGGGGCCGTCCGGCACGGCGATCCGCTCGCCGAAGAATTCCACCTCCACACCGTCCGAGGGCTGTGGGATGTCGATCAACACCGCGACCACATCGTTGCCACGCAGCGCGCGGAGGATGCCCGGGCCCATCCGTTCAGCGGCGATCACTTTCATGCCGAGGTGTTCGCGTGAATCGACCACTAAACGGTTCACTGGTCCGCTCTCGAAGGTGTCCGCGATGACCGAGATCGGGAACCCTTTCTGAGCGAGGATGGCCGCGCCCAGGTCCCAGTTCCCGAAATGCATCGTAATGAACACGATGCCATGGCCACGCCGCTCTGCCTGCAGCTCTGGCCACCCGTCCCACGCTACGCGTCGGTTGACTTCGGCGGCGTCCGTGCGGAGGAACCGTAGGAAATCCACGAGGTAGACCAGGTAGTTCCCAAACGATCGCCGGGCCAGCCGTCGCGCCTCGCCCGTGTCGCCGTCGGTGACCCGTAGCATGTTGGCGATGCAACGTCGCCGTCCCCCCACCCACACGAGGTAGGCGAGCCAGCCCGCGCTTCTGGCCACGGCGTACGAGACCCGTAGCGGGATGGCGCGCGTGAGCCGCGCACCGAAGCGGAACGCCACGTACATCAGCATGCCCGCATCGTCCGCACGTGGCGTCCTTCCGGCCTACAGGCCTCATTCCCTTTGCAGCGTACCGGTGCGGGATGTCGCGCGTCCTCCTCGCACGTCTTCGACGCGAGACGAGCCCGCCTAACGGCGGGCTCGTCCGGGTGGGGAAGGGGGTCTCTGAGTGGTGGGCGGCTACTCGCCGCGGATGAATGCTTCCACGCCGTCGCGGGCGTCCTCGTCCAGCATCTGGCGTGGGGGCGACTTCATGAAGTACGCCGCCGCCGGGTAGATCGGCCCGCCGAGGCCGCGGTCCAGCCCCAGTTTGGCCGCGCGCACCGCGTCGATGACTACCCCCGCCGAGTTCGGCGAGTCCCAAACCTCGAGCTTCAATTCCACGTTCAGCGGGACATCCCCGAAAGTCGTGCCCTCGATGCGGATGTGGCACCACTTCCGGTCGAGGAGCCAAGGTACGTAATCGGACGGGCCGACGTGGACATCCGCCGCCGGCAGTTCGTATGCAATCTGCGATGTGACCGCGGAGGTCTTCGAAATTTTCTTGGACTCGAGGCGCTCACGCTCCAGCATGTTCATGAAATCGGTATTACCGCCGAAGTTCAACTGGTACGTGCGGTCGATACGCACACCACGGTCCTGGAACAATCGCACCAGGTTCCGGTGGACGATTGTGGCGCCGACCTGCGACTTGATGTCGTCGCCGATGATCGGGAGCCCCCTCTCCCTGAACCGGTCGGCCCAGTACGGCTCCTTCGCGATGAACACCGGGATGCAGTTGATGAAGGCGCAGCCCGCCTGCAGCACCTGCTCTACGTACCACTTCGTCGCCTCTTCCGAGCCGACCGGCAGGTAGTTGATGACGACGTGGGTGTTCGTTTCCTTCAGAATCTTCACGATGTCCGCGGTCTGCCCCGGCGCCTTCGTGATCACCTGCGAGAGGTACTTGCCGATGCCGTCGTGCGTCATCCCACGCTGGACGGTGATGCCAGAGGAGGGGACATCGGTGAATTTCAGAGTGTTGTTTTGCCCGGAGAAAATCGCCTCGGACAGATCCTTGCCCACCTTCTCCACGTCCACGTCGAACGCGGCGGTGAAGTTGATATCGCGGATGTGGTAGCCGCCCAGGACCGGGTGCATCAGCCCCGGGATCTCGTCACCAGACTCGACGTTCTTGTAGTACTCCACGCCCTGGACCAGGGAGGAGGCGCAGTTTCCGACGCCGATGATGGCGACGTTGATCTTCTCGCTCACAGTAGTGGCCTTTCGTGCCGGCGCCGGTGATGACGGTGCGCGGCCTACGAAGTCAGCGTGCACCTCTATCATTCATCCGTCCAGTCGAAAGATACGATATAATCCATAAGAGATATAGATGGAAGAAGACTCACCACTCCCCCTGAATCTTCACCTCCATCACCTCGCCTACCTGCGCGAGGTGGAGCGCAGCGGCACGTTCACCACGGCGGCACGCCGCCTGCATATCTCTCAGTCAGCACTCTCCCAGGCGCTCGCCGAGTTCGAGCGCCGCCTCGGCGTTCCGCTCTTCGAGCGAGATGGCCGCCGCCGCGCGCTGACCGAGGCGGGGCGGGAGGCAGCGCGCTTCGCTGCCGAAGTGCTGGGGCGCGCTACGGAGCTGCGGGCCTGGGTGGACGCCCGGCGCGCTGGCGGTTCCGGTTCACTCGTCATCGGCATGATCGACGCGGCGTCGCTCTACGTGTTGCCGTCGGCCGTCGCCGCGTTCCGCGCCAGCCACCCCGGTGTGGAACTGCGTGTCGTGGTGGACACGACGGAGGCGCTGCTCGATCGCCTCCAGCGGTTCGAGGTCGACCTCGCGGTCGTCGTCGGCCCGGTGGCTTCCACCTTCCACGCGGTCGAGGTCGCTCGCGAACCATTGCGGCTCTATGGCCCGCCCGGAGAGGCAGTGCCAGAGCCAGATTCCGAGTGGATCCTATATCCAGGGGGATCCCACACGCGAGCTGTGATTGACGCCGCGCTGGCCGCGAAGAGGATCCTTCCGCGGGTCATGCTGGAGTCCAGCAACCCCCAAGTGCTGCGACAACTCGTCGCTCTGGGTTTCGGGTGGAGCGTGCTGCCCGAACGGGTCGCGGAGGATGGGCAACCGCCGCTGCGGCCGTCGGGCGAAGTGCTGGGGGAGCGCACGTTGCTCGGAGTGAGGCGACCGGGCGCCCCGCCGGACGCGCGTGCGGAGGCATTCCTGACGCTCGCGGTCGCGGCCGGGTCAGCCGCTCGGGGTGACGTCTAGACGGGTGCCTTTACCAGTTTGGACATGCGCGTGCCGCAGACCGGACACGGCGCCTGCATCGCTGTTTTCCCGTTCTTGAGGGTGACCTGCTGAGGTCCTTCAAGATCCCGCATCGCGCGGCACTTTAGGCAATACGCCTGCATCGGGCCCACCTCCTTGTAGCGTTGAGGTTCCGATTGCCGGTAAGTACGCTTCCCGCCCGCCGCCTGTCAACCGGCGAGCGTTTGCTGGCTACCGGGTCGCGGGGGCTGCGGGTGCGGATTCCGGGGGGAAAACCCGGTACGGATGCCAGGCACCGAGGACGTTGGAAGGTTCCAGCAGGGCGATCAGGGTGCCATCCGGGGCATAGGCGCGCACCCGGCGGCGTCCCTTTGATACGACATAAATATTTTCCGCCAGCGAGGCGTCGAGGCCCTGCCGGACACGCGCTGTTTGCTCCAGCGTGAGCGTGACGGTCGGCCAATCCTCGAGCACCGCGTCAGGTGGGAGGACGATCGAGGCGCCTTCACCGACATCGAGCCGCGCGACCGCCTCGTCGAGAGTGATGGCGTCAGCGGCCAGGAACGGGCCGACCTGTGTCCGGCGTAGCCCGGAAAGATGAGCTCCGGTACCCAGCAGGACGCCGAGGTCGTGCGCGAGGGAGCGGACGTAAAAGCCCTTGCCGCACTGGACATCCAGGTGCAACAGCGGGCGGTCAGGACGCGTGCGGTCGAACACGAGTACATCCAGCGCGTACACGACCACTGGACGGGCATCGAGGGTCAGGGGATCGCCACGGCGGGCGGCCCGGTAGGCAGGGACACCGGCGCGTTTCACGGCGGAGTACGCGGGCGGGATCTGCATCTGCTCACCAAGGAACCCCGCCAGGGCCTCCCGCACGCGCGGCTCGTCCAGGTCGGAGGCGTCGTGTTCGTCGACGGCCTCACCCTCCAGGTCGTAAGTGTCGGTCTCGACGCCGAAGAGGATCTCCGCCGTGTATCGCTTGCGGGCGCCGACGAGCTCGTCCACGAGCCGGGTGGCCTCCCCGATCGCGATCGGCAGCACACCAGTGGCGTTGGGATCCAGCGTCCCCGCGTGTCCGACCTTCTTTGTCCGTGCGGCGCGGCGGATGCGCCGCACCACCTCGAAGGAGGTGATCCCGCGCGGTTTGTCGACGTTGATGAAGCCGCGCATGGTGTCGGTCCGCTACGGGGTCGGCAGGTCGCGCCCGTCGGCGCGGGCCACATCACGGAGCAGCGTGGTGATGCGGTCGGCTTCTGCCATTGACTCGTCGCGCGTGAAATGAAGGCGAGGGACGCGCCGGATGTGCAGCTGTTTGCCCAGCTCGCGGTGCAGATACGGTTCCACGCGCTCCAGGGCCTCCATGGCGGCCGTCGCCTGCTCCTCGTCTCCCAGGATCGAGACGGCGACCTTCGCGTGGGCAAGGTCGGGTGTCACCTCGACGCTGACGAAGGAGAGGATCACGCCCTGTAGGTCAGGATGCTTCACGCGGCGGTTCACCAGGTCGGCGATGGCGGCCTGGATGACGTCGCCGACCTTCTCGGTACGACGGGTCAGCGGACCTGCTCCAGGTGGTACGTCACGATCTCATCGCCCTCTTCAAACGAGTCGAAATTGGAAATGATGATGCCGCACTCCAAGCCCGCGGCAACCTCGCGCGCGTCCTCATTGATGCGCTTGAGCGACTCGATGGTGCCCTCGTGGACGATCTCGCCCTTGCGACGCACCCGGCAGCGTGCGCCGCGGACGGCCGAGCCGTCGCGGACGTACGAACCGGCGATCGAGTTGCGACGGCTGACGCGGAAGATCTGGCGCACCTCGATGACGGCGTCCTGGCGCTCCTCGAAGATCGGCTCCAGGAGGCCCTGCACGGCCTTCTCCACGTCCTGCACGATGTCGTAGATGATCCGGTACTCCCGGACTTCCACTTTTTCGGCGTCCGCGAGACGGCGTGCGCTGGGCTCCACGCCCGAGTTGAAGGCGATGACAACCGCTTTCGCCGCGACCGCCAGCTGCACGTCCGACTCCGTGACCGAACCCACGCCCGCGTGGATCACGCGCACGCGCACGTCCGGCAGCGTGAGGTCTTCCAGCGTCTTCATCAGCGGTTCGACGGAGCCATGTACGTCCGCCTTTAACACGAGGTTGAAGTCCGTGATTGAGCCCTTCCGGATCTCGCCGAACAGCGAGTCCAATGTCACGGCGTCACGCTCACCGAGCCCCGCCTCCTGGCGGCGGCGGCGCTCCTCCACCTCGGCGCGTGCCACCTTCTCGTCCTTGCGGATCTCGAAGCGCTCGCCAGAGGCAGGGACTTCGTCCAGGCCCAAAATCTCGACTGGGGTTGATGGCCCGGCGGACTTCAGTTTCTCGCCGGACGCGGAGGTCATCGCCTTGATCCGCCCGACTGCCATGCCGGCGAGTACGGTGTCGCCGACATTCAGCGTGCCGGTCTGCACCAGCAGCGTGGCCACCACGCCCCGATGACGGTCGCTCTTCGCCTCCAGTACCACACCGCGCGCCGGCTGGTCGGCGCGGGCCGTCAGTTCTTGCAGGTCGGCGACCAGCAGGACGTTCTCCAGCAGAGCGTCGATCCCCTCACCCTTGAGGGCGGAGGTCGGGACGACGATCTGGTCACCGCCATACTCCTCGGGCACCAGGCCGATCTCCATGAGCTGTTGCTTCGCGCGGTCCGGGTTCGCGTTGTTCGCATCGATCTTGTTAAGTGCGATGACCAGCGGTACGCCAGCCGCGCGGACGTGGTCGATCGCTTCGCGCGTCTGCTGCATCACGCCGTCGTCCGCAGCCACCACGACGATCGCGACGTCGGTGACCCGGGCGCCGCGCGCACGCATCTGTGAGAACGCCTCGTGGCCCGGGGTGTCGATGAACGTCAGCACCCGTCCGTCCGGGGCCGTGGTCTGGTACGCACCGATGTGCTGGGTGATGCCGCCGGCCTCACCCGCGGCGACGTTCGCGCGGCGGATGCGGTCCAGCAACGTGGTTTTGCCATGGTCCACATGTCCCAGCACGGTGATGATTGGAGGACGTGCCTGCAAGCCTTCGCCCTCGTCCACGATCCGGAGCGAGGTGCTGGTGGCTTCGGTGCCGCTCTCCGCCTCGGCGGTTTCGGACGCGGCTGGCGTTTCCTCTTCGATGGCGAAGCCCATGTCACTGGCGACGATGGCCGCCGTGTCGAAGTCCACGACCTGGTTGATCGTGGCCATGACGCCGTTTTTCATCAACTCCTTGATCACGTCGATCGGGGTCACGCCGAGGAGCGCGGCCAGATCTGCGACGACGATGGCGCTTGGGAGCCGTACAACCTGCTGGTTCGTCATGCGCGTGCCTCGATATCCTCGTTCGCCTCATGGGCGGTGAATCGTCCTGCATAGGCGCGGAGCGCCTCACGGTCAGCTTCTACCAGTGTGACGCGCAGTGCGCCCTGGAGCGCACCGGCCACCCCCCGCTGCCAGCAGGCGGCTGATGGGTGGAGGTAGGCGCCCCGACCGGGCGCTCGTCCGCGTTCGTCCACCTCCACGCGACCTTCCGCCGTCCGGACCACCCGCACGAAGGAAGACTGGTCACCCTCCTCGCGGCACGCCACGCAGGTGCGTTGTGGCCGAGGCCGCATACGTCCCGCTGCCCCCGGGCGGTTACTGGTCGTCCTCGTACCCATCCTCGTCGCTGATTAGGTCGTCGCCGTGCAGCGCCGCCTCGATCTCCTCTTCATCGAATTCGTCCAGCACACGGCGACCACCGCCACGGAGCGGCGGCTGCGGGCGCGTGCTGCGGACGGGGGCTACCGGTCCGCCACGGCCGCCGCGGCTACCGCGACGTCCAGCGGCAGCGCCCCGCCGGCGCTCTTCCTCTTCCTCGTCCACCACCAGGTCGCGGATGTCTTCCCCGAAGCGCAGGCCGCCGGGCTGGGTGGGTGTCCGAGGCCGCGCGGGGGCGGGTGTCGTGACTTCGGCAGCGGGTGCCACGGTCTCCGGCTCCTCCTCCACGAACTCCGCCATGACCTCCTGCTCGGGGGTGAGGCGGATCTCCTCCGCGCGGCGTTCAGCGGGGCGCGGTGCCTGCACGGCACGCTCGCCCGGGAGGCCTGGGCGCGTGTACAACGCTTGCGAGGGCGCGATCGCTTCCGGCGGCGGCGCAGCCGTAGCTGTGGCGGCGGCGCGTCCGGGGATCGGGATCGCCTCCATGTTCGGCTCGGGGGGCGGATATAGGTCGTCGCCGGCGGCGATCACCGCCGACTCGCCGCGGATGTCGATGCGGCGCCCGGTCAGTTGCGCGGCCAGGCGGGCGTTCTGCCCTTCCTTGCCGATTGCCAGGCTCAGCTGCTTGTCTGGCACGGCGATGTACGCCGTGTTCGTGTCCCGATCGAGGCGGATCGAGACCACCTCCGCCGGCGACAGGGCGTTGGCGACGAACGCCTCCTCGGACGGATCCCAGCGGATCACATCGATCCGCTCGCCGCCGAGTTCGTTCACGATGTTCTGGATGCGTGAACCGCGCAGACCGACGCACGCGCCGATCGGGTCGATGCCGTGCTGGCGCGAGATCACCGCGATCTTGGTGCGGTGTCCACCGTCACGGGCGATCCCCATGACCTCCACCACGCCACGCGCGATCTCCGGCACTTCGAGCTCGAACAGGCGCTTCACCAGCGCGGGGTTCGAGCGTGACACCACAACCTGCGGACCCTTAGAGGCCTTGTAGACCTCTTTCACGTAGACGCGCAGCCGTTGCCCCACACGGTAGTGTTCGGAGCGCACCTGCTCGGCGGCAGGCAGCACGGCCTCCGTCCGGCCCAGGTCGAGGATCACCTGGCGGCGGCCGCCTTCGACGCGCAGTACCGTCCCGGAGACCAGTTCTCCCTCTTTGCCGGTGAAGTCCTCAAAGACCGACTCGCGCTCAGCCTCACGCAGCCGCTGTAGCACGACCTGCTTCAGGGTCTGTGCGGCGATGCGGCCGGCCGGTGCCGCCGGGATCTCCTCGCGGATGACGTCGCCCGCGCGCTTCCCGGGGTAGCCTATCTTCGCGGCACGCTCCGGCGAGACCTGGATCTCGTCGTCCTCAATGTCGTCGTCCGGCGTGACTGTATAGAGGCGCCAAGCATCGATGTCGCCGGAGTCGCGGTTGATTTTGACCGCGATGTCCGCGTACTGAAGGTCATCCTTCTTGAGCGCGGACGCCATGGCGGCTTCTACAGCCTGGAAGACGGTGTCGGAGTCGAGGTTCTTCTCAGCCGACAGTTGACTGATCGCGAGGACGAATTCGTTTTTCATGGTCCACCTGGGGCCAGCCGGGGAATGGAGGCGGCGCCAACAAAAAACGTGGGCGAAAGCCCACGTCTCTGACTGAGGCGTCGCTGAATCATCCTACCACCCACGTTTCATCAGTCACAAGGCATGGCTTCTGCCCCTCAAGTTCCCCCGGCGGATGCCGAGGATCACCCGGTGGAATGGTGACCGCCCGCCAGTCGAGATTCGCCTAGAGGGGAGCAAGGATGCGCCGCCTCGCCCTGACCCAACGTGCCGCTGCGGGCGCCCCGCTCGCGCGCGATGTCGCTGGACGTGCCGGCGAGGTGCTCGCGCGCGCCGGGTACGTCCTCTCCGATCGGGTGATCAACGCCCTCCAGCAGCATGGTGTCACCACGGTCTACGTGGAGGACGCGGCCAGCGCCGGCATCACCCTGACCGCCATCACCCCCGGGCCGGTGATGGCCTTGCTCCAAGGGCTCCTCGATGAATTCACCGTGCGCCTCCAGAAGGCGGCGGAGCCGCTCTTGAATCAACCCACGTCGAAGGTGCTTGACGCGCTCAGGATGAACACCTCGGCCGTCAACACGATCCGCGTGAGTGCCGTGCTCTCGGAACTGCGGGCCGGCGCCGCCACGCTCGCCCGCTCCTGTGCCCAGGCTCCGGGCGATTCGGGGTATCTCACTGACCGTGCCTCTGATGATGACATCGTGGGGCATTCGATCCACGTTGCGGCGCTGACCGCGCGGATCGGGGCCGCGGTGGGGTTCGCGGACGACGACCTTGCCAGTGCGACCTACGCGGCCCTCCTGCACGATATTGGATTGATCTTCGTGCCCGCAGAGATTCGCGCCTCTCCCGAATGTTGGAGCGTGCCGCAGCGGTTGCGGTTCGAAGACCATACCGTCCTCGGTGAGGCGCTGCTGACCGCGGCCGTACGAGGTCAGACCATGCCTCAGGCCGTCGCCGCCGAGCACCACGAGGCGCAGGACGGCAGCGGATTCCCGCGCGGGCGTCGGGGCGGTAACCGCGTGCTGCGTGGCGCCGAGAAGCAACGGAGCGCTGACCAGATCGCGCTCGTTTCGGAGATCGTCGCCGTCGCCGACCGGTACGAGCGCCTCGTCTCCCCCGCACCCGCGCGCGCCGGCTTCCCGCCCGCGGAGGCGCGCTATGTGCTCTCGTCAGAGGCCGGTACGAAGTTGAACGCTGAAGTGGTCGCGCGCTTTCTGGAGACGTTTCCGGCGCTCCCCCTCGGGACCGAGGTGCGCGTCGTCGGCGGCGAGTACGATGCCTCGCACGGGATCGTCGCCCGTCTCTCCGCGACGGCGGCGAGGCCGCTTGTGCGCGTCTACGCCGACCGCTCTGGCCATACGCACACGCCAGTCGATCTCGACCTCACCCGTATGCGCGATGTGAACGTGTTACTCGATGAAGGGCGCGCGGCGTAACGGTCCGCGGGCCGTCGTTACCCCTGGTCGGAGCCGAACTGGCGTGCCGCGATCTCGGCCGCTTCGGTGGTGAGCGAGTCCAGCAACGTTTGCCGGTGCGCGACCACGGCGGCCACGGCCTCCGCGCGCGCCACCGACGAGGCCTCGCCACCGTCACGTACCTTCAGTTCAACGATGCCCGCCGCGTGGTTCCGGCTCGACACGGTCAGCCGGAGCGGGACGCCAATCAGGTCCGCGTCGTTGAACTTCACGCCAGGCCGCTCGTCGCGGTCGTCGAAGATGACTTCGAGGCCCGCCTCGTGCAGCGCGTCGTATAGCGCGTCCGCGTCGGCACGGGCCGCCTCGTCGCGGTCGAGGCCGATCCCCACCATGTGGACGTCGTATGGGGCGATCGAGGCAGGCCAGGCGAGGCCAGCGTCGTCGCGGTGGACCTCGGCAGCAGCGGCGATGATCCGCTCCACCCCGATGCCATAACAACCCATCGTCGGCTTCAGCTGTGTGCCCTGGGCATCCTGCACAGAGACGTCCATGGAGGTCGTGTAGACGTACTGCAGCCGAAAGACATGGCCCATCTCGATGCCGCGTGTCGAGCCCAACGTGCCCTGCTCGCACTGCGCGCAGCGGTGCCCCACCTGCGCCGTCGCGATGTCCGCGACGACCTCGGCCTGCCAGTCGCGGTCGTGATTCACGTTCCGCAGGTGCCACCCCGCGCGGTTCGCGCCCGCCACGAGATTCGGCGACTCCGCCACCGAGGTGTCGGCGATCACGCGCACCGGCGCCAGCACGCCGATCGGCGACGCGTAGCCCGCGACCAGCCCGTACTCGGCGACCTCGGCGTCCACCATCGGTCGCAGTTCCGCGCCGCCGAGCGCGTTCGCGAGCTTGATTTCGTTTACCTCGAGGTCGCCGCGTACGACGGCAAAGACCGGCACGCCACTCCGCTGTCCTTTCAACGTCGCCATGTAGAACACGGCCTTCGCCGTCTGCTTCGCCTCGATCCCGAGGAACGTCGCGAGGGCAGTGATGGAGGTGACGCCGGGCGTCTCCACTTCTTCGATGGCTGCGGGCGCGCTCACGATGGCAGCCGGCCGGACGAAGGCGGCCTTCTCGGTGTTGGCGGCGTAGGTGCAGCGGTTGCAGAAGACGACCGTGTCCTCGCCCGTCTCGGTCGGGAAAATGAACTCCTGCGAGCCTTTCCCGCCGATCGCGCCGGAGTCGGCCTCGACCGGCAGCGTCGGCACGCCGCAGCGCGCGAAGATCCGGCGGTACGCTTCGAACATCGCTGCGTAGGAGGCGTCGAGGCCGTCGTCGTCCGCGTCGAAGGAGTAGGCGTCCTTCATCGTGAACTCACGCACACGCACAAGCCCGCCACGCGGGCGGGCCTCGTCCCGGAATTTCGTCTGGATCTGGTACAGCGTGACCGGCAGGTCGCGGTAGGAGAACGCGTGATCTTTGAAGAGGCGCGTGATGACCTCCTCATGCGTGGGACCAAGGGCCATACCTCGCTCGCGACGGTCGGACAATTGGAAGAGCACGTCGCCCATCTGCGCTTTGCGCCCGGTCTGCTCCCACAGCTCGATCGGCTGGAGCGCGGGCAGGTGGACCTCCTGCGCCCCGGCGCGGTCCATCTCCTCGCGGATGACCTGCTCCACCTTCAGCTTCACCCGCTGGCCGAGTGGCAGGAAGGAGTAGACGCCGGACATCAACTGGTCGATATAGCCGCCGCGCAGCAGGAGGGCGTGCGAGGGTGTTTCCGCGTCGCCGGGCATCTCCCGCAGGGTGCGTCCGAACATCCGTGACATGCGCATGGCGGCGAGTCTACGGTCGCCCCCCCGCGCGGGCTACTACGCTATCTGTGGAGGCCTCAATGCCGGATGACGCCGCTCCACCCCTTTCGCCCGCCAAACGCCCGCGTGACGAATACGGTCGCCCCCTTCCGGACGGTGAACCGACCCGCCTTGTGCTCCCTGACTTCGATGCCATGACGATGGACGAGGCGCACGCCGAGGCAATCCGCCTCTTCGATGCCGGCAACTACTTCGGTGCGCACGAAGCCTGGGAGACCTGCTGGGCGCTCTCGAAGGACAGCCACGAGGAGGAGTTCTTCAAGGGGCTGGCCCAGCTCGGCGCCGGCTATACCCACTGGCTTCGCGGCAACCCCCTCGGCGTCGTCCACCTCCTCGACCGTGCCCTCGCCCGCATCGGCCTGATGGGCTCACCCTACGGTAGCGTCGACATCGCCGCCTTCATGGCACAGGCCACCGAGGTGCGCGCCCTCGCGCAGCGCGCGCTCGACCACAACGAGCCGCTCCCCGGCCTGCTGAGGTGCCCGGTCCCGCTCGCCGAGGGGTAAGGGCTATCGCTGTGAACTCCGTCTCGCGTCCCGCGATGACCGGCAGATAGCCGCTTCGAGGAACATTGGGCCACCTCTCACTTTGCTCAGGCGACCTCGACGATCCCCGCCGTTGCGAGGACGTCGATGGCGCGGGCGACATCGTCGTCTGGCTCGACCTGGTCAATCTCGAACGTCCGCTGCGCGCGCGGGTTCGCCTCCGCGATGCGGGTGGCCAGCCAGGCGAAGTCCACATCGCCGTTGCCAGGTGCGCGGTGGTCGAGCAGGCCGCGTACATCGTGCAGGTGCAGTTCGACCAGCCGAGGCCCCAGCAGGTCCCACCAGGCGGAGCGGTCAGTGACGCCCAGCCGGTGGTGCACCTCGGCGTGGCCGACATCGTGGACGTAGCCGACGATCTCCGCCGGGTAGGGGGCGAAGAGGTCGACAGCCTCCTGCGGCAGCGGGATTTCGAAGTAGTTCAGGCGCGTCTCGATCCCGAGCGTGATGCCGCGCCGGCTCGCCTCCTCCGCCATCGACGCGAGGCTGCGGCGGGCCGCCTCGAGGGAGGGGGCGGCAACGGCGGCGCGCTCGCGGACCGCCTCGTCCACGGCGCGCGCCCACTCGTCACGCAACACGTCGCGGCGGTCGTACATCGAACGCAGGCGCCGCTCGCCGGGGAGCATGCGGCTCCCCACGCCTCCGAGATGCACCACGACGATTGAGGCGCCCGCGTCGGCCGCCAGCGCGATCGAGCGGAGATGGAAGTCGACGGCGAGCCCCCGCTCGACCTCGTCTGTCGCCGCCAGGTTGAGATCGCGGTTCCACCCAGCGGAGGGGTGCCGTTCGAGGGGCGCGGGCGCGTGGACGCCCGTGACCGGCAGCGAACCGTAGCCGAGGATCGCGCCGGCCTGCTCGGCCGTCATCGAGTGGTTGATCTCGACACCGCGGTAGCCGAGCTCGGCGGCGCGCTCCATGAACGCGCCCAGCGCGCGCTCGAAGCGCGGTTGATCCGCCCACATCGTGGAAAGCGAAGGAAAGAGAGGGTTGACCGCCATCGCGTGATCCTCGCGCGCGACCGGGTAGGGCGCCAGCGACGGACGGCACGCCTCCGCGTTACGCCGGCGTGAGGCCTTTTGAGGCGATGACGTCATCGAGGAGCGTCCGCACCTGGCCGAGGACGGAGTCGTACGAAAAGTGTCCCACCGTGGCTTCGCCGCGTTTCAGGTTCACACCTAAGGGGCCGCACCACAGGCCGATGTCGGCGTCGTCGGTCTCGCCGGGCCCGTTCACGCGACACCCCATCACCGCGATCGTCACGCGGTACTTTGAGGCGTATTCGGACATCTCCTTCACGTCGCGGGCGAGTTCGATGAACGCCTCGTTTTCGACACGTGAGCAGGACGGGCAGGAGATGATGTTGAGGCCCTCGCCGAAGTTCGCCGGCACCGAGCGGAACCGCCCGTTCGCGATGTCGTCGAGGAGCGCCCGGCCGACGGTGATCTCCTGGCCCTTGTCGTCGAAGGGCAGCGTGAGGGAGACGCGGATCGTGTCGCCGGTGCCCTCAGCGATCAGCTGCTCGAAGGCGATGCGGGTTTTGATGATCCCGTCCGGCGGCATCCCCGCCTCGGTCACGCCGAGGTGCAGCGGCACGTCCGGGCGCTGCGACGAGAAGCGGCGGTTGCCCTCGACCACCTTGCGCCAGTCCGAGTCCTTCAAAGAGACGACGAAGCGGTGGAAGCCGAGGTCGTCCAGCATCTGCGCGTGTTCGAGGGCGCTTTCCACCATCGCACCCACATCGTCGTGGCCGAACTTCGCCGCCTTCGCGGGGTCAACTGAGCCGCAGTTCACACCAACCCGCAGAGCGATGTCGTGTTTCACCGCGACATCGGCGAGGAAGGCGACCTTGTCGCGGACGCTCTTCTCGCGCTCGTGGTGGTGCAGGTGGCCCGGGTTGTACCTGACCTTGTCCACGAGCGGCGCGACGAGGGCGGCCAGCCGGTAGTTCTCCTGCAGGTCCACGGAGAGGTTCGCCCCCAGATCGCGAGTCTGCGCGCGCACCTCGGCGAGAGCCTCGACGTCCTTGCGGCTGTCCACGGCGATGCGGATGACGTCGGCGCCGGCGGCGTGGATCAGGCGTACCTGGCGCACGGTGGCGCCGACGTCCTGGGTACGGGTGGCGGCCATCGACTGCACGGCGATTGGGGCGCCCCCGCCGATCTGCGTCCGGCCGACACGGACGGCGCGGGTAGGCTTCCGGCGGGCGTTCAACGGCATCGACGGCTCCCCGGATCGGAGATGAGGTGGTGGACGGTGCTCAGGGTACCGCGTCGCACCGGCTATCCGCCGTTCACGATTCGGGAGATGTCTGCGAAGGTCACGACCACGGCGAGCAGGAGGAATGCCGCCAGTCCGACCATGTGGACGAGTGCTTCCCGTTCCGGCCGCACCTTCCGGCCACCCCGCGCGTACTCGATGAGGACGAACAGGACGCGCCCGCCGTCCAGCATCGGGAGCGGCAGGAGGTTCAGGATGCCGAGGTTGATCGAGAGCAGCGCCGCCAGTTCGAGCAGCGGCGAAATCGCCCCCGCCGTGGTCTCCGAGGAACGCGCGACCTCGCCGGTGGTCTGGGCGATGCCGACGGGGCCCTGGAATTGCGGGCGCGCCGTCCCCTTCACCCAGCCGACGACCTCGTTTCGGGCAAGGATCAGTGTCTGCCATGTCATCACGGCGCCGTTCGGGATCGCCTCCCACGGTGGTTCGGAGACGGTCACGGTGTATGGCCGGCCGTCGACCGGGTTCACCGACTCCGGGGCGATCGAAATGCCAGTGGGGCCCTGTCCGGCGGGCGGCGCCCATCGGGCGTAGACCGGGACGGTCACCTGCTCGCCCGCACGGCGGACCGTGATGTCCACGGTCTTGCCCTGGTAGATGCGGACGAGGCGGCTGGCCTCCGCGAGGTTCTTCGCGTCATGTGACCCTACGCGCAGGATGACATCCCCTTCGCGCAGGCCAGCGGCCTCCGCCGGGGTGTTGGAGGCGACGCCGGTGATCTTCGCGTGCCCCTCGTCCTCCTGGTGCGGGATCATCAGCGCCACTGACAGCAGCACGACCGGCAGTACGAGGTTCACCAGCGCGCCCGAGGTCAGCACGATGAGCCGTTGCCAGCGCGGCTTCGCCGCCAGCGAACGTGGGCTGGACGCGTCCTCTTCGCCTTCCAGCCGCACATATCCGCCGAGGGGGAGCCAGTTCACCGCGTATTCGGTCTCGCCGATGCGCTTCGCGAAGATGCGCGGCGGAAAGCCGAAGGCGAATTCGTGGACGCGGACGCCGAACGCCTTGGCGGTCAGGAAGTGTCCGGTTTCATGCACCATGACCACGCCGAGCATGATCGCGATGAACAGCACGGCGCTGGTCATCGCGTCCCGCGCCATCACGGAGCCGACGCCGAAGCCGGCCAGCACGATTGCGGCGGTGATCCACGTCTGCAGCGGCGGGCGACTGCCGGGCGTCGCGGGCGGTTTAGCCATCGAGGTTTCGTCGCGCCACTCGTCGCGCATCAGCGCACCCCCGCCGCCACGCGGCTGTCCACGAACTGCCGTCCCCACGCCTCCGCGGCCAACAGGACTTCGAGATCGCCTGTGCGCCGTGGCTCGTGGGCGTCGAGCGCCTGTGCGAGCAGCAGCGCGATCTCCGTGAAGCGGATGCGCCCCGCGAGGAAGTGCGCGACCGCAGACTCGTCCGCACCGGAGATGGCCGCCGCCGAGGTGTCCTCGCGCCGGCCGGCTTCGAGCGCGATCCCCAGGGCGGGGAATCGCTCGGTGTCCACGGTACCGAAGGTGAGGCTGCCGCGCTGCGCGAGGTCGAGGGCGGGGGCGGGCTTCACCGCGCCGCGGTGCGGGTACGTGAGGGCCACCTGGATCGGGAGCCGCATGTCGGGCTCGCCCAATTGCGCCTTCACGGAACCGTCGCGGAACGTGACCATGCTGTGTACGACGCTCTCGCGGTGCTGCAGGATCTCGACGCGATCCAGCGGGATGTCGAAGAGCCAGCGCGCCTCGATCGCTTCGAGCCCTTTGTTGAAGAGCGTGGCGCTGTCGATCGTGATCTTGGGGCCCATCCTCCACGTCGGGTGGGCCAGCGCCTGCGCGGCGGTCACGGCCTCCAGTTCGGACGGCTCGTAGTCGCGGAATGCTCCACCCGAGGCGGTGAGGGTGAGCCGCTCGACGCTCTCCGGCGCTTCGCCCCAGAGGCACTGCCAGATGGCGGAGTGTTCGGAGTCCACCGGCCGCAGTTCCGCGCCCCGTGATCGTCCGGCGTCGAGCGCGTCACGGACGGCCGGACCGCCGACGACCAGCGTTTCTTTATTTGCGATCGCGACCGGTTTGCCCGCGCGCAACGCCGCAATCGACGAGGGCAGCGCCGCGAGCCCGCTCGTCGCGACCAGCACGAGGTCGACATCCTCGCGGGTGGCCATCGCTTCGAGCGGCTGCCACTCGGCGGAGGTTTCGGCGCGGAGGGCGTCGGCGTCATGGCCGGGGCGGGCGAAGAGGGCGGCGGGGGAGAACTCACGCGCCTGGGCGTGCAGCAGCCCGGCGTTGCCGCCCGCGGCGAGGGCGACGACTTTGAAGTCGTCGGGCAACGCGCGCACGACGTCCAGCGCCTGCTGGCCGACGGAGCCGGTGGAGCCGAGGATCGCGAGACGGATCATGGCGTGCCTGTGCTGATGTGGTGGGCTACAGCCATCGCAACAACCAGTATAGGCACACGCCTACGACGAGCACGGAGTCGAGGCGGTCCAGCAGGCCGCCGTGTCCCGGCAGCCAGCCGGACATGTCTTTCACCCCCATCTGTCGTTTGAGCGCGGACTCCAGGAGGTCGCCCGCGATCGCCGCGGCGGGCAGGAGCATCGCCCCTAGAGCGAGGCGGACCTCGGCGAGTTCGAGGTTGAGCAGGGTGACGGCGGCGGCGAACGCGAGCGCGCCCGCGACCAGCCCGCCGAGGCCGCCTTCCCAGGTCTTCTTCGGCGAGACGGCGGGCCAGAGCAGGTGGCGTCCCACGAGCCTCCCGACGGCGTACGCCCCCGTGTCCGTCGCGAACGTGGTCGCAAGGAGCACGATGCACCACGCCCGACCATCTTCGATCCCGCGCAGCAGGATGAGGTGCGCGCCGAGCGCGACGTACAGCGTCGCTCCGAGCCACCAACCGGCGTCGGTGACGCCGATGCGGCCGCGCGGGTGCAAGAGCAGGCCAAGGGTGGCCGTGGCCATCCCGACGAATGGGAGTACGGGGAAGTCCGGGACGGCCCTCGACGCGGCGGCGAAGAGCGCGACCGCAGCGGCGGCGCTCATTCCGTAGGCGGGTGAGGCTTCGGGGCTCGCGGCGCGCGTCATCTCGAAGGCTGCGGCGGCGAGGAGCAGCGTGACGGCGGCGGCGAAGACGGGCTCTGGCGCCGCCAGGAGCAGGCCGAGGAGCGGGAGCCCGACCGCCGCGACCAGCAGACGCTGACGCAGCACGGGCTAGACCGACAGGAGCTCGCGCTCCTTCTCCTTCGCCATCGCCTCGATCTTCTCGATGTGCTGCTGCGTGAGACGGTCGATCTCCTGGGCGGCGTTGTCGCTCTCGTTTTCGGAGATATTGCCGTCTTTCAGGGCCTTTTTGACCGCGTCGTTCGCGTGGCGGCGGATGTTCCGCACGGAGACGCGCGCCTCCTCGGTCTTGGTGTGGACCTGTTTCGTCATCTCCTTGCGCCGTTGCTCGGTGAGCGGCGGGATCGGCAGGCGGATGACGCGGCCGTCGCTGTTCGGCGTGATGCCGATGTCGCTTTGCTGGAGGGCCTTGATGATGGGGTCGACGGTCGTGCGGTCGAAGGGTGTGATGCTGATCAACTGCGCCTCCGGCGTCGCGAGGTTCGCGAGCTGGATCAGCGTCATCTTCGCCCCGTACACGTCGACCATGATGTGCTCGACCAAGGCGGTGGAGGCGCGGCCGGTGCGCACGCCGGTGAGGTCGCGCTGAAAGGCGTTGATGGCGCCTTCCATCTTCTCTTCGGCTTCCAGGAGGATCTCGTCGGTCATCGCTCGACCTCCATGCGGGCGCGGGGGAGCGGGCGAGGGCGAGCGTACCGCAGGTGCGCCCGCCCCGGCGTCCCGGCTACTTGCCGCCGATTTCGAAGCGCGAGAAGCGCGCGATCCGGACGTTCTCACCGGTCGTGGCAATCACGTCCTGGACGAGGTCGGCGATCGACTTTTTGCCGTCCTTGATGAACGCCTGCGTGAGCAGCGCGTTCTCTTCTTTCGTCCCCGGGGCGTCCGCGGGGACCTCCTCGGGCGTCAGCGCCAGCGGGCTCATGGCCGCGACCTGCATCGCGACGTCGCGGGCAAGCGTCTTGAAGGCGTCCGTGCGGGCGACGAAGTCGGTCTCGCACTGCAGTTCGACGATCGCGCCGATACGGCCCTGCCCGTGGATATACGCCTCCACGATGCCCTGGCCGGTCGCGCGTTCCGATCGCTTCGCGGCCGCGGCCACGCCGCGCTCGCGGAGGAGTTCCTTCGCCTTGTCGAAATTGCCGCCGGCTTCCTCCAGCGCCTTTTTGGCGTCCATGACGCCGGCGCTGGTCTCTTCGCGCAGCCGCTTCACGTCTTCAGTGCTGATCGCCACAGTCATGCTCCTCGCAGGGCCCGGCCGTCGATGGCCGGGCGGGTGTGCGGACGCGCGGCTACCGCCGCGACATCCGAGGTCAGGGCCGGGCGGATTACTCCCGCGCGGCCTCGTACTGCTGTTCGACTTCGCCCACGGCGACGCCTTCGATCACGGCGTCCGCGATGCGGCCCGTCATCAGTTGGATCGCGCGGATCGCGTCGTCGTTCGACGGGATCGGGAAGTCGACGTGGTCAGGGTCGGCGTTGGTGTCGCACATCGCGATGATCGGCACACCGGCACGGCGCGCCTCCTGCACGGCGTTTGACTCCATCGTCGGGTCGACGACGAAGATCGCGCCCGGCAGCCGGGTCATGTTGCGGAGGCCACCGAAGGCGCGTTCGAGGCGCTCGTAGTCCTTGGCGAGCATCATCTGCTCGCGCTTCGTCAGTCCTTCAGCGTTGAGGACTTCCTCGCCGGCGGTGATCCGGGCCTCGATGCGCTTGAAGTACTCGATGCGGCGGCTGACCGTGACGAAGTTGGTGAGCGTGCCGCCCAGCCAGCGGCTGGTGACGTATGGCATGCCGGCGCGGGTCGCCTCGGCGACGATGATCCCGCGGGCCTGCTTCTTGGTGCCCACGAAGAGCACCTGGTCGCCGGCGGAGACGACTTCCTGCACCTTCGCCACGGCGGCATCGAGGTGCTTGACCGTGAGCGCGAGGTCCAGGATGTGGATGCCGTTACGGGCGGTAAAGATGAACCGCCCCATGTGGGGGTTCCATCGACGGGTCTGGTGGCCGAAGTGAACTCCGGCCTCCAGCATCTGACGCATGCTGACGCCTGCAGCCATCGCTGCCTCTCTTTCTCGCGCGGCCCCCGTATAGATTTACCCGTGCTGGAGGCGCGGGCAGGACGGCGACCCACCTGTTCTCGAATCGACTTTCGAGTATGGCGCAGGCTTCGCTGAGACGCCAACTGTCATCGAGATTTTTTCGGAGAGTCTCGAAAACATGCGTGACAAGAACGGATGTTCCACGTGAAACAGGGGGCGGTAGATTCGATCTGGGGTCCGGATGGGGTTGTGGGCCCGACCGGGAGGGGTGGGAGGGGGAGTGCCAGATCCCCGTAGTTGAGCCGGATCGACTCAGATCCGGGGTGTGCCAGATCCCCATTGTTGAGTGGGGTTGGCTCAGGATTTTTGAGCCGGCGGCGCTCGTATCGGGGCTCGTATCGGATCGCATTGGAATGTCCTGTGACAGAAGGGGGTTGGCTGCCGGGTTGGCGAGCGGCGCTTGCCGCGGTGATGTCGTTGCCGCGTCAGCCGCGACGTGCCTAGACTCGGATCGTCCGTGTTCCGGGAGGTCACATGCCGAGGTACGACTACCGTTGCCAGGCGGGCCACGTCTACGAGAAGCAGGAACCCTTCGGTTCGCCTGCGGAGCAGCCCTGCCAGAAGTGCGGCAAGCCCGCCCTTCGCGTCCTTGTCGCGCCGCCGCTCGTCTTCAAGGGGGGCGGCTTCTACAAGACCGCCAGCCGAGGCGACTCCCGCATCGCCGCCCAGCAGGCCTCCTCCGACGCCGAGCCGGAGACGAAGTCCTACGACGCCGGCATCGAGCCGGTCGAGCAGCCCGCGGCCGCCGAGGCCAAAGGGAAGCGCGCCGAGAAGGTTGAACAGGGCGCGAAGGCCGACGTCAAGGCCAGTTCGAAGAAGGCCGACTCTTAAGGGCGCTCCGCAGGCCTCGAACTCGTGAGCGGTAGCCCCTGTCGCGCCGGAGCCCCTCACCCCCTGCCCCCTCTGTGTGTTGTAGGGCGCTCTTCAACCGTTGGACTTGTGAGTCGTAGCGTCTGTCGCGCCGGAGCCCTCACCCCCTGTCCCCTCTGTGTGTTGTAGGGCGCTCTTCAACCGTTGGAC
>QZJI01000011.1 GCA_003599735.1 Dehalococcoidia bacterium
ATTTCGAACAGCATGTCCGGCAACTCGCGGCTGACCGCGCTCATCCAGTCTTCAAGCTGACCGATCTGTTTCCGGCGGGCAAGCGCGCAACGCATCTCGATCAGTGTCGCCCCGCCTGCAAGGGCGAGGCCCGGAACAGCGGCAAGCGGTGCGACGGCCCAGTTGCCCAGGACGGCGCCCACCCCACCCACGAGGAGCAACGCCAGCGATACCCCTTCGGTGCTGGGGTGCGAAAGGTGCAGGAGGTGTGGCAGGCTCCGTGCGATGGTCGGATTCCGCTCTCATGTCCACGGGCGTCAGACGCCCCGATATGGGTTCCCCTGTCCACTATCGGCAGGATGGCCCCACAAATTCAGAGACTGGCTGGCCGGTACGTGCGCCCGGCGTACGATGCGCTTTCGATTCGCCAGCCGGACGCGCAGATTCGTCCCGGGGTGGAGGAGCAGGCGATGGCGCAGATCGAGGCTCCGTTCCGGATCCGCTCCCTGGGGCTCTCCGTCTACCTGCCGACCGTCCTCTTCGCCATCGGGCAAGGCGCGGCCATCCCCGTCATCCCGCTGTTCGCGAAAGACCTCGGTGCTTCGGTCGCCTTCGCCGCCACGATCGTGAGCCTGCGGGGATGGGGCACGATGGCGTTCGACCTCCCGGCGGGCGCTCTCATTGCCCGCTTCGGAGAGCGTCGGTCGATGCTCTTCGGGACACTCGCGCTCGCCGTGACGCCGTTCGCGATTCTCGTCAGCCATTCGGCGCTCGTTTTCGCGGCGCTGGTGTTCGTGATGGGCTGCTCGTTCTCTATCTGGCAACTTGCCCGGCTTGCCTACGTGACGGAACGGGCGCCGTTGGATGTACGCGGACGGGCGTTGTCGCTGCTCGGGGGCACGAACCGCTTCGGCAACCTGATCGGGCCGCTGGTAGGTGGGGTGGTAGCAGAGACCTACGGGTTGGAGACGGCGTTCTGGATCCAGGCGGCGCTTGCGTGCGCCGCCTCAGCTGTGATGTATGCCCTCGTCCGGGATGACGACCGAGCGGGAGCGGAGGCGGCCCACGGCGGCATCTACGGGCGGTTCGCGGGCGTCATCGTGGAGCACCGGCGGGTGTTCCTGACGGCGGGCCTCGCGACGATCGCCATCCAGTTGCTGCGCCGCTCTCGGGAGGCGGCGATCCCGCTTTGGGGAGATGCCATCGGCATGTCGCCGAGCCAGATCGGACTCATCCTCAGCGGTTCGATTTTCATCGAGGTGCTGCTGTTTTATCCGACGGGGATCGTCATGGACCGTTGGGGGCGGAAGTGGACGGGCGTGCCCTGCCTGATCTTCATGGCGATCGGGTTGATGTTGTTCCCCTTCGCCCACTCGTTCACGGGGCTCCTGCTGGCGGGGATGGTCACCGGCCTGGGCAACGGGTTTGGTTCTGGGATCGCGATGACGCTGGGCGCGGACTTTTCGCCATCCGTGGGACGTAACGAGTTCCTCGGGGTGTGGCGGCTGGTGGGCGATGTCGGTGGGGCGGCCGGGCCAATGTTCATCGGGGGTCTCGCTGGGGCGATCGGCCTTGGTGGCGCGATCGTTGCCTCGGGCGGTGTGGGCGCGCTGGGCGCGGTTGTGCTGCTGTTCTTCGTCGCGGAGCCGCTGAGGCGCGCACGTGACCCCGTCGAGCCGCGCCCCGGCTAACCCTCGACGACTGGTCCGAAGCGATCGAGGCCGGCCCGCACGGCGGCCGGGTCGCCAACCGCGACGATAGTGAGACGCTCAGGGCGCAGGTAGTCGCGCGCCACGCGCCAGACCTCCGTCGGGGTAACGGAGCGCACACGCTGTTCGTATGCGGCGGTGTAGCCGTCGTCGAGGCCGTGGAGCGCGAGGAACTCGAGGTGGTCGAGCAGGCCGCTGAGGGTCGCGCCGCGGATCGCAAAGACGCCAGCGACGTAGTTCGCGATGCTCGCCACTTCCTCGGCGGGCGGCACCGAGGCGCGCAGGCGGTCAATCTCGCCCAGGATCTCGTCGAGCGCGGGTGCTGTGACCGGTGTGGTCACATCAGCTGATTCAACCCAGTAAGCGTCGCGTGGCCGGGTCGAGATCTGGCTGTTCGGGGAGTAGGCGTACCCCTTTCGCTCGCGGATGTTCTGCGTGATCCGGGAATTGAACGAGCCGCCGAGGAGCGCATTGGCAACCTCCAGCGCGATGTAGTCGCCATGGCCCGGTGGGGGTACCGGCACGCCGGCACGCAGCGTCGTCTGCTCTGAACCAGGGCGTGGCACGAACCGTACGACACGCGTGTCGCTCGCCTGTGCCGGCTGCACCGCGGCGGCCGCAGGCGTGGCCCAACTCTCCGAGGCCCGTGTTGCGGCTTCGACAACGGCGTCCGCATCAAACTGACCGGCGGCCAGCAGGACGGTGGCGCCCGCTCCCCCATGTCGCTCCCAGAAATCGCGCACGTCCTGTGCCGTGAATCCGGCAAGCGCCTCGGCCTGTGGAAGGACGGTGGCGTATGGGTGGCGGCCGTAGAGGGCAGCACGGAAGGTGGCGTGGGCGCGCCACTGCGGTTCCTGCGCGGCGATCTCCGCCCACCGTTGCTGATCCGCGACCAGCCGCGCCGTCTCCTCTGCCGGGAAACGAGGGGTGCGCGCCAGTCCGATCAGCAGTCCGGCGGCCTCGGCGGCGTGCTCGGCGAGCACCTGCGTACGGAGCACTGTCGTGTGCTCGTCGCCTTCGACGTCCAGACTGCCGCCCATCGCGGCCAGCGCGTCCGCGAATGCCGCGCGGTCGTGGGTGGCGCTGCCCTCCCGCAGGAAGTCGTGCGTCAGCCGGTCGAGCCACGCCTGTGCGGGCGCGAGGTGGGCCGATCCGACTTCCACGACGAGACGGAGCGCGACGACCGGCACGGTCCCGCTCTGCACCAGCGCCGTCCGCATTCCGGAGGGCAGAACCTCGCGACGCCGCGGCGTCAGTATGCCGACGCGAGGCGCGCCAAGGACAGGACGCGGGGGGAGCAGGAGATCGGCGCTCACGAGGCGGCCTCTGTCGCAGCGCCGGCGTGCAGTTCGAGGATCACGCGGTTCTCTCGTCTCAGGTAGTCCCGCGCGACCGACGCGACAAGTTCTGAGGTAACGGCGGTAAACCGCGCATCCAGATCGTTCACGCGGCTGGCGTCGCCCTCGAACAACTCGAACGAAGCGAGGAGGTCGGCGAGGCCGAAGCCGGGGATGTACTGGTCGGCGATAGTACCGAAGAGGGAGGCGCGCGCCTTCGTCCGCGCACGGGCGAGCGCCTCAGCGTTGAGGCCGCGCTCGCGGACGCCCTCGATCACCTCATCGAAGGATTCGAGGATCGCGTCGGCCGTGACGTCACTGTCGTGGACGAGCGTGACGCACCAGAGCAGCGGCGTCTGTGCGTTGTGCATGTGGCCGAGGAAGTTGATCCCGCCGTCCACCTCGGAGGCGTAGCCACGCTTCGAGACGAGTTCGGCGTGGAGCAGCGCGTCATCGCCCTCGGCGAGCGCTTGATGGAGTAGCCCCAGCGCATAGTACTCCGGCGTCGCAGCTGGAGGCGTGTGGTAGGCGACGGCGAGCGCCGGTGTGGGCGCCAGGGGGTCGACACGCGTGAAACGCCGCTCCGCTTCCTGTGGCGGCTCGTCAATCTCGGCACGTGGCGGCGGCGGGGCGGCGGGGATCGCCTCGAAGTAGCGCCGCGCCATCGCGAACACGTCGGCAGGCTCGGCGTCGCCGACGACGACGAGCACGGCGTTCGCGGGTGAGTAGTAAGCATCGAAGAACGCGCGCGCATCGGCGAGGGAGGCGGCGTCGAGATCAACCATGTCGCCGTAGCCGTTGTGCGCGTTGTGCCAGTTGGTGAACGCGCGCTCCTGCATATCGATCCAGGGGAAAGAGCCATATGGCCGGTTGAGGACGTTCACCCGGATCTCGTTTTTGACCACATCGCGCTGGTTGTCCAGTTCCGTCTGCGTGATCACCGGGCCACGCATCCGGTCCGCCTCCATCCACAGCGCCAGTTCGAGCGTGTGTGAGGGCATGACCTCGAAGTAGTTGGTGAAGTCGGTCCGGGTGGATCCGTTCAACAAGCCGCCGTTCGCCTGGACGAGGCCGACGAGTTCCATTTTCGCCATCTGACGCGACCCTTGGAACATCAGGTGCTCGAAGAGGTGCGCGAAGCCCGTCCGGCCGCGTGGTTCGAGACGCATCCCCACGCCGTAATAGACGGCGACGCAGACGACCGGCGCGCTGTGCTCCGGTGAAACGACCACGCGCAATCCGTTCGCGAGCGTCAGTCGCTCGACGGGTACGCGGAAGGCGGCGGCCTCGGCGGGAGTGGTCACGGCGGCTCCTCGGGAATTCGATGGAATCTGCGTGATCGATGGTACCGCCGCCCACCGGTTGTGAAATGACAGGGCGCGGCATCCCTCGGTGTACGATCCCCGCATGAATCCCACCGCGCGCGCCGCGCTTCTTACCGGAATCGCTTCGGCCGCCGCCATCACGGCGGCGACCGTCGCGCCGTGGTACTACCAGCCGCGCACGCTCACGCGCGCGATGCAGAGGCGCTGGGGCTATGGCGCGCTCTTCGAGGTGGACACGGACGAGCCGCTCTTCGCGCTCACCTTCGACGACGGCCCGCATCCCCCGTATACCGACGCCGTCCTCGACCATCTAGCGGCGCACGACGCGAAGGCGACCTTCTTCTGCATGGGCGAACAGATCGAGCGGCACCCGGCTACGTACGCCCGCATCCTGGCCGAAGGACACGAGGTAGGAAATCATTTCTGGGATGATCGCATCGGCGTCACGCTCACGGGTGACGAGACGGTGACGTCGCTGGAACGCACCGAGGCGCTGCTGGGCGACGCAAACCCGGGACGCCTCGTCCGTCCGGCGAGCGGGTTCGTCCGCCCGGAACAGCGACGGCTGCTCGACGAGCGTGGCTATCAGATCGTGATCGGCAGTGCGTACACCTCCGACCCGACGAATCCCCCTGTGTCCTACATGAAATGGGCGCTGAAGCAAATGCTGGAGCCCGGCCGGATCGTCATCCTGCATGACGGCCGGAAGCACCGGCGGCGCACGGTGGACGTGCTCCCCGACGTCCTCGACGAGGCGGCACGCCTCGGCCTGCGGGCGGTCACGGTCTCCGAACTCATGAAGTCCGCACGCACCTAGCGGCGCGGCAAGGAGCAAGGGTGATCGAGGAATTCAAAAAATTCCTGCTGCGGGGCAATGTCGTTGATCTGACGGTTGGCGTGATTATCGGCGTCGCCTTTGGCGCGGTCATTACAGCGCTGGTCGAAGGTATCTTCACGCCATTGATCGCCGCCGTCGCCGGGGAACCAGACTTCTCGGCGATCGGGTTTACCGTAAATGGCAGCCGTCTTGAGATCGGGATGTTCCTGAACGCGGTGCTTTCGTTCGTGATCGTCGCGGCGGCGTTGTTTTTCTTTATCGTGACGCCGGTGAACCATCTGATGGCCCGCGCGCGTACCGAAGCCCCCGCGGAGCCGACGCTGCGGAAGTGCCCCGAGTGTCTGATGGATGTCCCGCGTGCGGCGAAGCGCTGTGGCCACTGTACAAGTCCGCTGCCCGCCGCCTAACGCCCCAGGACAGTCTTCAGCGCGCCCTCAACTTCTTCGCGCACGGCGTACGCCTCGAAGCGCGCGGCCACGCGCCCGTCGGGGCCGATGACGAACGTCCATTCGTCGGTGCGTAACCCCCACTCCACGAGGAGCGGTGTGCGGCGCGCACGAGAGAGATCGCCCTTGATCTCATGTGGATTCTCGTACAGGTCGACATGGATGAATTCCGCCTGTCCCGCGTAGTCACGTGCCAACGTGGAGAGGTCCTCGACCTGCGGTCCGCAGAGCGGTGTCGTGCAGAACGCGGGCGAGGCGAACACGACCACGAGCGGCCGGCTGGCGGCGAGCGCGTCCTCGATCCGGGTGCGGTACAGCGCGGGGTCGGGCTGGCTGGAGGTCGTCAGTTCGGCCAGCGACGTGACGTCGCTGGCCAGACGGTTGCGGCTCGCCGGGGCACGGTCGCCCACCGCGATCGATGCCGGCTTCGTGGCGACTTCGGCCGGGAAGCCGAGGCGCACGCTCTTCCCCTCAGGGCGCGGCACTTCGACTTCAATGGTGTACGTGCTGGCCTTCGGGAAGGTCACCTGCGCCATGTAGATACCTCGGGTACCAGTGGGGAACGGGTAGTACCTGGCCGTCACGCTCTGCCGGTCGCTGCCACGGCGCAGCGTGACCGGGAGCGTCGGTTCACGGACAAGCCCGTCCCGCGCGAGGACGGCGAACGCGATCCGCTGCGTGCCGACGCCGAGATCGGGTGTGCCAAAAATCACGTCCAGCCCGGTCGCCTTGTCGCGATACATCGGATAGCCACCGGAGAATGGATCCTGCACGCGCGCCATCGTGCCGTCGCTGCCACAGGCGGCCACCGCGAACAGGGTCAGGGCGACGAGCGCGGCGAGACGGTACGACATGGCGTCCTCATCAGTCCAACGGAGGCGATCGTACCGTTTTCAGCATTACGCTCGCTGGTAGCGAAAGGACGCGCGATGCGGCATGTGCTGGCGGCGGACATCGGTGGGACGCAGATGCGTGCGGCGGTAGTGCGCGAAGACAGCGCGATCCTTGCCCGGATGAGCGTGCCCACCACACCTGCCGAAGGATTCGACGTCGCGACAGAGCGGCTTGCGCTGCTATTCCAGCAGGTGGCAGCGCGCGCCCTCGCACCAGACCTGTTCGCCATTGGCATCTCGACCGCTGGACCAGTCGATCCGGTGGACGGCACCTACCGCGATCCTCCCAACCTCGACGGCTGGCACGGCCGCTCGATGGCGCCCGTGCTGGCGGAGACGCTCGGGATGCCGGTGCGCGTGGGACATGACGCCACGCTGGCGGCGCTGGCGGAGGCGCGCTGGGGGGCGCGTGCCGGCGCGAAGCATCTGATCTATATGACCGTCAGCACCGGCATCGGCGCCGGGATCATCGTCGATGGCCGCCCGGTACTCGGGGCGTCCGGCGGTGCGGGTGAGGTCGGCCACCTGATCGTGGCGCCCGGCGGGGCGCGGTGCGCCGCTGGATACCCTGGCTGCCTGGAGGGGAACGCTTCGGGCCGCGCGATCGCGCTCGCAGCACGCGCGGCGGTAGCGGCCGGAGCGCACACCTCGCTCTCCGCCGGCGCGACGGCTGCCGATGTCTTCGCGGCGGCGGATGCCGGTGACGCGGTCGCTATGGCAATCGTCGAAGGGGCGATGGGGCACCTCGCGTCCGGGATCGCGAGCCTCCTTGCCGTGTTCGATCCGGAGGCGATCATCCTGGGCGGCGGCGTGGCGGAAGGGCTGGCCCCCCGCTGGGCGGCGTTGATCGAGGCAGTGCAGGCGCGCGCGCTCCCCCGCTATGCCTCCGGTGTACCGGTCGAACTCACAGCCCTCGGTGAGGATGTGGGCCTCTTCGGTGCGGCGATCTGGGCGTTGGGCGAGGAGTAAAGGCGACACGGTCGCCCTCCACGGCGCCGCACCGTAGCCTGTCTTCATGATCTTTGCTGAATCGTTGTCGAAGTCCTACGGGCGCGCACGTGTGTTGCGCGACGCTTCCTTCATCATTGGCGATGGTGAGCGCGTGGGGCTCGTTGGGCCGAACGGGGCCGGGAAGTCGACGATCCTCGAGATCGTGGCCGGCGAGGAAGAGCCTGACAGCGGCAAGGCCGGCTGGCGCGGCGGCGACATCGGCTTCCACCACCAGGAGGCGCGTCTCGTCCCCGAGCACACGCTGGTCGAGGAACTGTGGACCGCCTTCCCGGAGGCCCGTTCGATCGAACTCGACCTTGCCGTCGTCGCCGCCAAGATCGAGGCGGGCGACGGCGACCTCGACGCGCTGATCGAGGAGCAGACAGCACTCTTTGAGCGGTTCGAGGCGCTTGATGGCTACCGCATCGACCAGCGAATCGGGCGCGTGCTGGACGGCCTCGGTTTCGCGGTCACAGATCGGGAGAAGCGCTGCGCTGACTTCTCCGGCGGTTGGCAGATGCGCGTCTCGCTTGCGAAGGTGCTGGTCCATCGTCCGCCTAACATTGTCTTGGACGAGCCGACGAACCATCTGGATATCGCCGCCCGCGACTGGCTCGCCCTCGAGCTCTGTGAGTACCGGGGCACGGTGCTGCTGGTCACGCACGACACCGAGTTTATGGACATCGTCGCGACGCGCATCCTCGAACTGAAGGACGGCAGCATCACCTCGTACACGGGGAACTACACCGCGTACCAGCGCCAGAAGGCCGACCGCATCGCGCAGCAGGATCGCGCCGCCGCGCGCCAGGAACGGGAACTCGACAAGCAGACGAAGTTCATCGAGCGGTTCCGCTACAAGCAGACCAAGGCGACCGCGGTGCAGTCACGGATCAAGGCCGTCGAAAAGATCGAGCGGATCGAGCGTCCGAATGCCCGCGAGACGACGGTCTCGTTCCAGTTGCAGGCGACCGGGCGTACCGAGCGCGACCTGCTGGCGGTGACGAATGTGGCCCATGCCTACGGGACTCACGAGGTGCTTACGGACGTGACGCTGCATGTGGAGCGCGGCGACCGGGTCGTCCTCATCGGTCCCAACGGCAGTGGCAAGTCGACGTTGCTCAAGATCATCGCGCGTCGCCTCGATCCGACCGGTGGCAGCGTGCTGTGGTCGGACCGCGCCCGCCTGGGCTACTACGACCAGCACCAGGACGAGGCGCTGGAGACGGGCCGGAGCGTGATCGAGGAGGTCCGTTCCGTCGCGACGGACGAGCCGGATGAGCGGTTGCGGAACATCCTGGGCCGCTTCCTGTTCCGGGGCGACGATGTCTTTAAGCCGATTTCGGTGTTGTCTGGCGGCGAGCGCAGTCGCGTCGCGCTGGCGAAGTTCCTGATCGAGCCCTCGAACGTCCTCCTGCTGGACGAGCCGACGAACCACCTCGATGTGGGGACGCGACGTCAACTGTTGAATGCCCTGGAGGGCTATGACGGCACGATCATCTGCGCCAGCCACGACGCCTCAATCCTCGAACGCGTCGCTACACGGGTGTACGAGGTGGACGGCGGTACGGCGGTCGAGCGCGAGGAAATGCGCCGTGAACTGCCGGCGATGAAGCGGTCTCGCTGACCCTCGTCCCGGTTAGCCTCAGCCCCCTACGGGACGATGACGCGGATCTCCGCCGTCGTTCCCACGATGCGCCACCAGTCGCCACCTTCGTCTGAGTCCGCGAACCAGATATCACGGTGCCCCGCGGTCACCGCGCCACCGGTGTCTTTGCAGGTATAGATGCGGTTCAGCGGGTCACCGGCGATGAGAAACCGCTGGCCCATGTACGAGGCGGCGCAGGACGCGGCGCCCGCGTGGACACGCTCCCCATTCGCCATGTAGCCGCAGAATCCGCCGCCGTCACCAGCCGAACCGTTCCGGGCCCCAGGCGTGCAGTAGTAAAAAGAAATCGCGGCTGGTCCGTAGGAGACCGTGTTTAGCCCGCTCGATGCCACCGGGGCGCCGGCGGCCGGCGTAACGGCGGTAACGCTCCGTTTCGCGAACACGACGCTGTCCGCGTTCAGGAGGCCAGTGCGGAGCGTGTTCGCGAACTCAGGCGCGCCGACGATGTGGCTCAACCATCGCTGGCTCGCCGTGTCCCACACGCTCACCGATTCCACGGCGAACCCTTGCGCTGAAACGAACGCCGCGAGATCGCCTGTCCCTGCAATCCCCACTGCTGTACCGCCAGGGATGGGAGTGGCCAGCGCGGAGGGCGTCCCAGCCATTGTCGTGACAGGCACGGGGGCGGGGAGCGTCGTGGGGAGGTCGCCACGGCGCCGGATGAACACCACGGTTTCGGCCGGCAGGGAATCGTCTCCGATGGTGTTGACCGGTGAACCGGGGATGTAGGTCATAAAGCGTCCGGTGGCTGCGTCGTATACCGAGAGCGAGGCCACCTCGAAAGGTTGGGCGGCGGCGACCGCGCGCGGGGTGACGAAGCTGACCAGGCCGACAGTGAGCCCCCCCGCTGGCGGTTCACGCAGGGGGAGCGTCGTGCTCACCCGGGTGGCGGCGACGCTGGGTGCCGGAGGGACGGGCGTCGTAGCGGCCGGCGCAGGGGGAGCACTCTCTTCGATCAGGTACTGCGAGGCGGCCCAGCCGATGACCTCGCCCCAACGGACGAGGATCCAGTCGAGGCCATCCGCGGAGGCCTGCTGTCCGGCACCGACCAGGCTGGAACCGTCCGGGATGCATCCAATTACGGTGCCGGAAAACCCGGCGTCGGCTCGAAGGCGCAGACAATCACCCTGTGCGCTGACACGCAGCCCGCTGGCTGCCTCAACGCCGCGTGCGCCTGAGGCGGAGACGGCGAGGAGGAACGCGGCGACAACAAAACCGGCGGTGATCCGCCCGCGGGAGAGTCCGAACAGGTGTGCGATTATTCTGGTCATGTTAAAACCGTACCGGCATGTGTACTCGATGGGAACCCCGCGCGGGTCAAATGTGAGGACAACTTATCAAAATTGCATAGACGCAATCGGGCCGCGCGAATCTGTTGTGGGCTTCCCCCCGATAGCGGGGTCGGATACGTTACGGGCCAACGCCGAGGTAGCTCAGTTGGTAGAGCACGCGACTGAAAATCGCGGAGTCGCCGGTTCAAGTCCGGCCCTCGGCACCAGCCTTTCCTCGGCGTGCACATGCCGCTGAGGCCCACGGATGGACGGCGGATGGCCCGCATCCTGGTAGCCGCCAGCAGTCCAGGCGCCGGCGCGACGACGGTCGCCGTCGGTCTTGCGCATCGCCTCGCCTACGCCGGCCACGATGTTCGCATCGAACGGCTGTCGGGTGACGCCCGTGCTGCCGCGGACGCTGCTGTCTTCGCAGCCCTCGAGTTCTGCGCCTCTACCGGTACGCCGGTTGACGCTGGCGCCGTGCCGGACGGGGCAGTCGTGGTTATCGAAGCGCCCGTGGGTGCCGATGCGGCCGCGCTCGCGTCACGCCTCGGCGCGAAGTGGGTTGTAGTGGATGACGGGACCGACACGCCCTCGGGCGCCACGCTCACGATCACGAACCGCGCCCGCAGGGGTGGGACGCGCACGCTGCCGGAAGACCGGCTGCTCGCCGCCCCGACCGTGGGCCAGATCGCGGAGTCCGCGCGCGCCCGTGTCCTCGTCCGTTCGCAGGAAGGCGATCGGGCCGTGATCGAGCACGTTGTAATCGGTGCGATCTCGCACGACTCCGCGGACACGTATTTTGCGCGGTTCCCGCGCAAGGCGGTGGTGTGCCGCGCTGAGAAGACCGATCTGGGTCTGGCCGCATTGCTGACGGGTGCGGAACTCCTCGTGCTTTCCGGGGGCAACGACCCCAGCCCGTACCTCCTCGACCGCGCCGGCGCGAGCCGTATAACCACCGTACTGCTTGCGCCGGAGGGCACCGTGGAGACCGTACGCGACATCGAGGGCCTCTATGGCACCGTCCCGTTCTCTCACGCCTCGAAAGTGGAGCGGGCCGGCGAATTGATCGCTGCTGCCCTGGACGACGCCTCGCTCGCCTCGCTGCTCGCTTAACACCAACCGACGCTCCCCCATCAAATTTCCCGGGTTCACGGAGTGTCAGCGTTGACCCGAAGACGCTGTCTCCGCGCGGTAGGCTGCCCTCTGCTTGGTGCGCCCACCCCGCGTCAGGTTGGTTGAGGAAGGCTTTTATGGCTTCAGTCCGCCTGCTGGTAGGGACTCGGAAAGGCGCATGGGTTTACACGGCGGACGCGGCACGCCGGACGTGGGCCGTCTCGAAGCCGATGATGCCTGGCTGGAGTGTGTCCCATATGGCGGTGGACACCCGCCGCACGACGCCTCGGCTGCTCGCGGGCGGCGGGCACTGGGCGTGGGGGCCGTATGTCGCGCGCAGCGACGATGGGGGCGCGACATGGGATCAGCGCTCGACGGGCCTCGCGTTCCCGGCGGATATGGGCGTCACGGTAGGGTCGGTGTGGAACGTGCGCCCCGCGCTGGCCTCGCAGCCAGGGGTGATCTACGCCGGGACGCAGCCGGCTGGTCTGTTCCGCAGCACGGACTGGGGCGAGACCTGGGCTCCGGTCGAGGAGGTCAACCGCCATCCGTTCCGTCAGTTCTGGGGTGAGACCGGTGGCGGCGCCTCGACGCTCCACACGATCGAGATCCATCCGACCGATCCGCAGTGCATGTACATTTCGGTAGCGACTGGTGGCACGTACGTGACACGCGATGGCGGCAGCACGTGGGCCATCTGCTCGCACCGGGCGATCCCCACGAACCCGATGCAGAAGCGGATGTGGGAAGAGTTCGCGGTGAACTACCCGCAGTTCGCCAACACGGAGTTCCCCGTGCCGCCCGGCGTCGACCCCGCCGCGGTGAACGAGATGCACAAGATGCGCCTCGACCCCACGAACCCGAGGCGAATGTGGGCGCAGACGCATGTCGGGGTCTTCCGCACGGACGACGGCGGCGACCACTGGGACGACGTCACGCAGGGCCTGCCCTCGTTCCACGGCTTCCCGATCGGGGTCTCGAAGAACGGCGACGGCGCCGCCTACGTCGTCCCGCTGACGTTCGAGGCGGACAACTTCCGTGTGGTGGACGGTCAGTTCGCCGTCTACCGGACGCGTGACGGCGGCGCCTCCTGGACACGGCTGACCGAGGGCCTGCCCGGCCCGGACGACTATCAGAGCGTCTACCGCGAGGGCATGGACACGGACGATGAGGGCGGGGTGTACGTGGGCACGACGAATGGCGCGGTGTACGCCTCTCCTGATGGGGGCGACCACTGGCAGCGCCTGTCGGGGACGCTGCCGCCGATCGTCAGCGTGACGGTGGCGCGGTACTAGGCGTGATCCGAGGCGTGGCCGTCGAGAGTTTCGACGTGCGCGGGCTCGCCGAATGACCGCGCAAGCCCCGTGAGGTAGCTGGTCACGCTTCGGTCGTGGCCGATGATGAATTTACTCACGGTGCGGAAGAGCGGATGGTAGACTTCGCCGTCCTCGGTCACGGCGACCTCCGTCCCGCCGGGCGCCTGTTGAAGCGTCACTGTCCAGGTGCCGCCAAACATCCGGTTCGGCACCACGCGGCGGACCAGCCGCGACGGCGACGTCAGTTCTACGGTCTCCAGCGCCAGGTCGCCCGCTTCTCGCCAGACCTCATGGCCGTTGAGGTCATTGAGGCGTACAGGACGCTTCACGTCCGGCCGCCAGGCGGCCTGGCTGGCGAAATCGGTGATGCGTGCCCAGATCAACTCGCGCGGCTGCTGGATCACGACCCGGCGCGACACGGTGTGATGCCGCGGCAGGAACAGGCCCACAGCCATGGGGGTGGCCGCGAGGAACATCAGGGCCGCCAGCAGGGAAAGGGGGAGGGCCACGGCTACTCCTCGGGGTGGGACGCGGCTGCCCTACTATCGTAACCGGGTGTACCGGGACTGAGGATATAGATGGACTTGAGCCAGGGCCTCGTGTTGGGCCGGATTCGCGGCATCGCCATCCGTGTGCATTGGTCGTGGCTCTTCGTCGTCGCGCTGCTCTCCTGGTCGCTGGCGAACGGCTACTTCAGCGAAGAGTTCGCCTGGAGCGCCCCGAAGCGCTGGGGTTGGGCGATTGGATGCGCCCTCTTCTTCTTCACCTCCGTCCTGCTGCACGAGCTCTCGCACGCGTTCGTCGCCCTGCATTACCGGATGCGCGTCCCCTCCATCACGCTGTTCATCTTTGGCGGCGTCTCGAGCATCGAGGGGGAGATGCAGTCGCCAGGGCAGGAGTTCCGCGTTGCGATCGCGGGGCCGCTGCTGTCGTTAGTCCTCGGCATGACGCTCGCGACCGCCGGGATCCTGACAGGCGGAGACACGGGGAGCGTGATCGTCTACCTGGGGTTCGCGAACGTAACGCTGGGGATCTTCAACCTGCTGCCGGGATTCCCTCTAGACGGCGGGCGGGTGTTCCGCTCGGCGGCCTGGGCGAAGACGGGGGACCTCACGAAGGCGACGCGCATCGCGGCGGCGCTGGGCACGGGGATCGCCTGGCTGCTGATCGCTGTGGGTGTCCTCTGGGTGCTGTTCATCAGTCTCGCGGGGGCCTGGTACATCTTAATTGGCTATTTCCTGAAGACGGCCTCGGAATCGGCGCTGGGGCAAGTGCTGGTGGACAAGATGCTGGCGCCGCTCAGCGTGCGGGACGTCATGCGCGATCCGCCAGAGCCCGTGGACGAAGGGACGCTGCTGTCGACCATCATCGACACGCGGGTGGTGTCGCGCGGCGAACGGTGCGTCCTGCTCTCCCACGGCGGCTCAGTCTCCGGCATCATCACCGTCACGGACCTCGCCCGCGTCCCTCGCGAACGCCTGGAGGCGACCCGAGCGTCCGAGGTGATGGTGGCGGCGGCGGACGTGGTCACGGTGACGCCCTCTACTTCGGTCAGCGAGGCGATGCGGCTGATGGTGGAGCGCGACCTCCACCAGTTGCCGGTGATCGAGGACGGGCGGCTGCTCGGCATCGTGGGCCGGGGCGACGTCCTTCAGCAAGTGGAGGCGCGACTGCGCTTCGGGCGGGTACCCCGCTAGCGGCTACTCGCGCGAGATCGGCTCCAGCCGCGCGAACGACTGCAATAATTTTTTCACACCCTGGTCCGGGAACGCCACGGTCACTTGCTGGTCGCCAGGTGTCGCCTCGCACGCGACGACGACACCGATGCCGAATGTGCTATGCCGGACGCGGTCGCCGGGGGCGAACGAGGGCTGCGCCTCCATCTCCTCCCCACGCCGAGCCGCGGCGGCGGCGCGCAGACCACGGGGGGACATCGTGTCGCCACGGCGCGCCTCGCCGCCGGGCGCGGTCACATCCTCGTCTGGGATGTCGGCAAGGAAGCGGGAGGCTGGATGCGCGCGGATTGAGCCGTACATGAAGCGACGGCGGGCACGCGTGAGGTAGAGCCGTTCTTTCGCGCGGGTCATCCCCACGTAGCAGATGCGTCGTTCCTCTTCCATCTGCGTGCGGTCGGGCATCGCCTCGATTGCTCGGAAATGGGGCAGGAGGCCTTCTTCCATCCCGGCGATGAACACCACCGGGTACTCCAGCCCCTTGGCGGCGTGCAGCGTGATCAGCGTCACCGCGTCCGGTTGTTCCGCGCCGGGGTCGTCGATGTCAGAGACCAGCGCAATCTCTTCGAGGAACGCCGACAGCGAGGCCTCACGCTCGACCTCTTCGTACTGGGCCGCCACGGCCCGGAGCTCTTGCACGTTCTCCCAACGTGCCTCGGCGTGGTCGCGGTCGTGCTTTTCCAGGTATTCCTGGTAGCCGATACGGGCCAACACACGGTCCAGCAGGCCGGCCACGGAAAGACTCTCGCGCTCCCGGACAACCGCGTCCATCAGGTCGAGGAATACCGCGAGCGCCTGCCGTGACCGAAGCGCCAGCCTGGGGATCGCGCTCGATTCATCGCCGCCGCGGGCGGCGCGATGCGCGACGGCAATCGGCGAGAGGCCGAGCTCAGCCGCGCTGGCCACGACCTCGGTGGCTGTCTTATCGCCGATGCCGCGCGTAGGCACGTTCACGACGCGCCGGAAGGCGACGGTGTCGTACTCGTTGTGGATCAAACGCAGGTAGGCGATCAGGTCGCGCACCTCGGCGCGGTCGTAGAACCGCGTGCCGCCGACAATGCGGTAGCGGACGCCCCGCGCGAGGAACGCCTCTTCGATGGCGCGCGACTGCGCGTTCGTGCGGTACATCACCGCGACGCCCGCTGGTTTCACCTGCCCGCTGCGCACGAGTTTGTTGATCTCGGAGGCGATGAACAGCCCTTCTTCTTCGCTGTAGTCCGCCTCGAATTCGATGACGCGCGAGCCGTCTGGGTTCTCCGTCCAGAGACGCTTCTCCGGCCGGCCCTCGGCGCGCTCGATCACCGCGTGGGCGGCGCGCAGGATGTGGCCCGTCGAGCGATAGTTCTGTTCCAGTAACACGACCGTCGTGTCCGGGAAATTTTGCTCAAAGTTCAGGATGTTGCGGACGTCCGCGGCCCGCCAGGAATAGATCGATTGGTCCGGGTCGCCCACCACCGTCAGGTTGCGGTGCCGCCCGGCGAGGATCCGCGCCAACCGGAACTGCACCAGGTTCGTGTCCTGAAACTCATCCACCAGCACATGCAGGTAGCGTTCCGCGTACCGTTCGGCGACCTCGGGGAAGGCATCGAAGAGTTCGAGCGTGCGGCCGAGCAGGTCGTCGAAGTCGACGGCGCCGGCGCGGCGGAGGGCGGCCTCATACTTGGTGTACACGCGCGAGACGATCTCTTCGTAATAGGAGTCGGCCTGACGCTGGAACTGGTCGGGGCCGCGCTGCTCGTTCTTCGCCTGTGAGATCGCGGAGAGCAGGGCTCGCGGGGGAAAGCGCTTCGGGTCGATGTCCAGTTCGGATTCGATGCCCCGTACCAGTGTGAGCTGGTCATCCGTGTCGTAGATCGCGAAGTCGCGCGTAAGGCCGATCGGCTCGCCGTCGCGCCGGAGGATCCGTGCACAGATCGCGTGGAACGTCCCCATCACCAGTTCCGAGGAGGCTGCGCCAAGCAAGCCTTCGACGCGCTCGCGCATCTCTTTCGCGGCTTTGTTAGTGAAGGTAACGGCCATGATCCGCCACGGGGGGACATGCTGCGTTTCCACCAGATAGGCGATGCGGTGCGCGATGACACGTGTCTTCCCGGAGCCGGGTCCGGCCAGGATCATGAGCGGGCCGCCGGGGATTTCTACCGCCCGACGTTGGGCTTCGTTCAACAGGTCGTGTGATGCGGGCATTCTGCGATTGTAGGCAGATGCCGCGTATGCCGGCCCCGCCGTCCACACTCCCGTCCACGCTCCGCGAACGCATACGTCGGAGCGGCGTGGTAGCCTGCCACGAAGGGGTGGAGGACGGAGTCTCGATGCTGCACGATGGCCTGGTGACGGATGTGTTGCTGGGTTGGCCCGGCGGCGACCTGGCGTCGACGATCCGGTTGCTGGCATTCCTGTTCGGCGCCTACTTCCTCATCCTGTGGCTAACCTCGATCGCCTGGGTGTACCGCGATGTCCGTCAGCGGACTGATGACCCAACGACGCAGATCATCGGCCTTGCGATTGCGGTCGTGTTTCCGATCGCCGGGTTGCCCGTGTACCTCGTACTGCGCCCACGCGAGACGATGCAGGATTCCTACGACCGCCAACTCGAAGAGAACGTTATCCTTTCCGAGCTCCACAACCAGAACGTCTGCCCAAACTGCCGGCGTCCGGCGCAGCCGGACTTCATCGTATGCGCGCACTGCGCGACGGCGCTGAAGCAGGCGTGCCAGCAGTGCGGCCGGCTGCTCCACGTGCAGTGGCGGCACTGCCCCTACTGTGCCGCGCCACGCGTGACCGCGCGCCCTCGCGGCGATGTCGAAGGCGAACGCCCGACGCTCCGCCGCTCACCGCCGACCGTGGCTCCCCGCGACGATGAATCGGGGCCGCGGCCCTCCGTCCGTGCCCGCCGGCCCGAAGTGTCAGATGACCGCGACTGACTGTCGCGCGTTGTTGATGACAGAGAGAGGCCGCCCATCGGGCGGCCTCTCTCTGTGAGACGAGCGAGACGGCGTTAGCCGAGGGCTTCCTCGATCAGGGCGCGGAGCTCGCTGGCCTCCGCATCACGCCAGCCCTCCGCGTACTCCCAGGTGGCGGCGTTGTATTTCTTACGTGCCTCGTCCCAGGCAGGCGTGTCGCGCTCCACCCCCGCGAGGATCGACCGGAGTGCTGGCATCTCTGCGTTAGCCTTGTCGGCGCGCTCGATCCAGTGCCCCAGATACTTGTGGTCGCGGTCATAGAGCACGATCACCGGAATGGACTCGAACTCACCGTTCTTCAGGAACTCGGACATGATGTCCTTGTTCTCGTCGCGCTTGAAGTAGCGGATCTCCATGCCGGTGAGCTCGCCAATGCGGGCGATCGTCGGGAGGCCGCGCCACACATCCGGGCACCAGTCCTCGCCGAGGACGAGCGCCTTCACGCCATGCTTGTCGACGGCGGCTTTGATGGCGGCGATGTCGTCCGCGTCCGGCTGCCACTCGTCGTAGTGGCGCTGGAAATTCTCCTTGTTCAGTTCGATGGCATCCATCCAGGCCTTGAACGAGTCCAAGCCCTGCTTGTAGCGTTCCGGCGTCACCACGGAGCCAGCCTTCGGCGCTTGTGCATGCCGGGTAATGGTTGAAGTCGCGGTCATCAGTCTGCCTTCCCACCCGTCACCCGGGCGCCCCGGTATGTCGGGGTCTGCGGTTCGATGCTGCCGAAAGGAGAGGGTAACACTGATATCACGAGCACAGTAGTTTCTACTGTGCATCGCCGGCCACAGCCGCCCATACCGCGGCGTGTTCCGCTGATTCGCGTGCCGCTGGTTCCGAACCGGCCGCCCGGGAGGCTATCTCCAGCGTGCGGAACGCCGAGGCGAACCGCTCCGCCGCTGCCCGGAGAGCCTCTTCGGCATCGATATCGCGCTCTCGGGCCAGGCGGACCGCCGCGAACAGTAGAGCTCCCACATCCGAGGACTCCAGCGCCGCGCGTGCCGCCTCGGCTGCCCCGACGGTTGCGGGCGCGAGGCCACCGGTGCCGGCCCGACCGATCAGCGACTGCGCGCGCTGGAGCGCGGGGGCCGCGAGCGGGATCGAGTCGAGCGCACCCGCTGGTGGTGCCTCGTCAGATTCGCCCTTTGCCGAGCGTTCGGCACGCTTGATCGTCTCCCAGCGGTCGAGGAGCGCCTCCATCGATCCGGCCTCCTCCGCGCCGAAGACGTGGGGGTGCCGCCGGACGAACTTCGCCGTCGCGTACTCCAGCACGTCTTCAAGAGTAAACGTGCCGGCCTGCCGGGCGAGCGCGGTCTGCATGAACATGTGGGCGAGCACGTCGCCGATCTCTTCGCGGAGCCCGTCTGGGTCGCCTCGGTCGATCGCGTCGATGAGTTCATAGGTCTCTTCGAGGAGGTAGCGGCGCAGGCTCTCGTGCGTTTGTTCGCGATCCCACGGACAGCCGTCTGGCGCGAATAGCCGCTCCATCACGCCACGCAGCCCCGCGAGGCCGCGGAGGTCCTCCTCCGGCGCGAGCGCGGGCAACAGCCACGCCTGTGCGTCAAACGGGAACGTGGCGACGGTGGCATCCTCGGCTGCGCCGCCGCGTATGACGCGAGCGATTTTCGAGGGTGGGTAGCGTCGCCGCACCTCCGGCCGTGCGGCCTCGAACTGCGGGGCGAGGACAAGCAGCGGGCGCTGGGCGTCAAATGCGGGGTGTGCCGGATCGAACGCCTGCACGGTGTGCGGTGGGAGGTCGAACGCCGCACAGATCGTGTCGAGTGAAGGGGCTTCGGACATGCGAGGAGTATAGGGCGGAGGGCTCTCTATACTGAGCGCATGACATTCGTGCGATACCTCGCGCAGAGCGTCTTTCTGCTCTGCCTCCCGCTTTTCCTTGTCCTGACGAACGTGCGGATCGCCTCGACCTGGGAGGCGACCTATGACTACGCCTTTTCGCAGTATGACGTGCCCCGCGTGACCGGCCTGGAGCGATCGGAACTCGACCGTGCCGCGAGTCAGATCGTCGACTACTTCGAAACAGGACAGCCCGGGGCGGTGCTGGACATTCGCGTGAAGCAGGGTTCCGACACCGTGCCGCTATACACCGAGCGCGAGGTCTTGCACATGAAAGACGTCCTGGGGCTGATGCGCTTCGTCTTCCGGCTACAGGAATTCAGCTTCATCTACCTCGTCATATACCTGGCCGGCGTCTACCTCTGGAGCCGCGAACGTTCGCTGCTTCACCTCGCCAAACTCGCGATGTGGGGCGGAGCGGGGACGGCCGCCCTCCTCGGAATGGCGGCGATCGCGATGCTGGTGGGGTTCGACTCGATCTTCTTGAAGTTCCATCAACTGTCGTTTGCGAACGATTTCTGGGCACTCGACCCAGCGCGTGACCGCCTCGTCCAGATGTTCCCGCAGGGCTTCTGGTTCGATGTCTCCTTCGCCGTTGGCGTGGTCACAGTGGCCGAGGGTGGCCTGCTATTCCTCGCGGGCTACGGCTTCCTCGCCTGGCAGGAACGTCGCCGGCCCGGTTACGTTTCGCGGCCTCGGCGGCCGTTGAACATCACAGGGTAGGCGGTAGCCCACACAGATACGCCCGGCAGCGCCGGGTGTATCGTGCTGACTCGCATGAGCGCCTCTAGAAATCGAAATTGTCGTCCGCGCCGTCGAGGAAATCCTCAGGTTCGCCCTCGCCCGCGTAGGCGTCCGGGCGGACGCCCTGGATGACGGCGATCCGGTTCACCTGCGAGCGGACGGCCTTCGGCGTCTTGCAGTGCGGGCAAGTCGCCGCGTCGTCGCGCTTGGCGACGCTGCGCATCAGATCGAACTTCTTCTGGCACTTCCCGCAGCGGTACTCGTAGATCGGCATCGCTCTCCCCTGGCTGGTCGCAAAGCTCGACGTCGCGCGCGCCGTGGGCTAGTCGAGGTAGTCCTTCAACTTGCGTGAGCGCGTGGGGTGGCGGAGCTTGCGGAGCGCCTTCGCCTCGATCTGGCGAATGCGCTCGCGGGTCACGTTGAACTCGCGGCCCACCTCCTCGAGCGTACGCGAACGGCCGTCTTCGAGGCCGAAGCGCAGTTCGAGGACCTTCCGCTCGCGGGGCGTGAGGGACGAGAGCACGTCCATCACCTGCTCCTTGAGCAGCTGGTGGGAGGCGGCGTCCTGCGGCGCGAGCGCCGTCGGGTCCTCCAGGAAGTCGCCGAGGTGGGAGTCCTCCTCCTCGCCGATCGGGGTTTCCAGCGACACCGGCTCCTGCGAGACCTTCAGGATCTCGCGGACGCGGTCGGGCGGGAGCTCCAGCTCCTTGCCGATCTCCTCCGGCGTCGGCTCACGGCCGAACTCCTGGACGAGGCGGCGCTGGATGCGCACTAGCTTGTTGATGGTCTCGACCATGTGGACGGGGATGCGGATCGTCCGCGCCTGGTCCGCGATGGCTCGCGTGATCGCCTGCCGGATCCACCACGTCGCGTACGTGGAGAACTTGAACCCCTTGCGGTAGTCGAACTTCTCCACCGCGCGGATCAAGCCGATGTTGCCTTCCTGGATCAGGTCCAGCAGCGACATCCCCCGGCCGATGTACTTCTTCGCGACGGAGACGACCAGGCGCAAGTTCGCCTCGGTCAGCTGCCGCTCCGATCGCTTGCCGTCGAAGATGATCTTCTGGAAGTAGTACTGCAGCCCGGAGCCGTGGGCGTCGTCCATCTGGGACGCCAGCGACTTCGGCGGCGGGAACAGCTTTGACTCCGACTCCACGAACTCGGCGGCGCGCAACAGGTGGTCCGGCCGCATGATGTGGGTGATGATCGAAAGGCGGATCAGGGCGTCCTTTGTCCGCTCCTCGTCCCACTTCAGGTCCTTGCGGACAGCCTCCAGTGCACCCTCGTCCCGCTCGCCGTCCAGACAGCGACGGAATTTCGGGTCCACGATCCGCTCGTGGACCGACTGGCGCGGCAGTTCCAAGTAGCGGCTGACCGAGGCATAGATGTCGCGCATGTGATGGAACTGCCGTAACAGCTCCACGTAGACCTCGCCCCAGGTCGGGTCATCGCCGGTCTCGTCCCGGTACTCGTCGATGATGTCGTCGATGTGCAGCCATTCCTCGATGGCGCGGGAGAGACGCTTCTCGTCGTCCGCCGTGAGCAGCGAGACCTTGCCGATCTCTCGCAGGTACATGCGGACGGGGTCATCGATACCGGCGACCTCGTCGACGAAGCGTTTGGTCGCCTCGTGGATGCCGCCTTCCTCGCGCGCGGCGATCGGGTCCACCTTGACGGTGATCCCGTTCTCCGCGAGTTGCGAGATGATCGAGGCGAGTTTCTCCGCCGAGATCTCCGCGTCCGGGATCGCCTCCAGCACGTCGTCCGCGGTCACGGAGCCGGAGCGCCGTCCCTTGTTCAGGAGCGCGTCCAGGCCGGCGTCCGCGAGCGTGGTCTCTTCGAATGCCTGTGTCATCTACTCACCCTTATCCCTGTCGGAGCCACCGATGCTGGTTCGGCGCTCGTCTCTCACGATCTCCTGCATGCGATCGACCGTCGCCAGAAACTCTCCCGCGAGGGACGCCGCTTCGCTGGCGACCCCCTCTGGCATGGCGCCCGACTGTCTGGCGCGGAGCGCAGCGTCAAGGATGGCCGCACCCCCTCTACGTGCTTCAACGAATTCGGCGGTCCGCTGTTCCGCGGCCAGCCGGGTGCGCGACTTCTGCCGGCGCAGACGGATCGTCCGCGCCATGTCGTCCACCATCTCCGGCACATGACGCGGCTCGAAGTCGCGCAGCGGCACCGCCGCTAGTTCCTCGTATTTCGCGCGCACGAGTTCATCGAGGTCGGCGACCCGTTCGCCCAGATGCGCGTCCGCCACCCACGCTTCCCAGAGCGCGCGGTTCACCGAGTCTTCGAACACCTCGGGGGCCAGTTCGAGGCCAGCCGCCCGCGCCTCCGGCCGGGCTAGCAACAGCGAGAGCAATTGGCCTTCGCCATCGAGGACGACGGGGGCGGCCTTCTTTGCCTGCTGTACTTCGCGCGGCGTTGCGACGGGACGCGCGGGGGGTATAGGACGCCCGGAGGCGCTCGGTCCGCCGCCACCGGCGAGCAGTGCAATCACGGTGCGTTCATCCACCTGCCCGAGGCGGGACATACGCGCGACATAATGTGAGCGTATCACCGGGTCAGCGATGGCCGCCACCGTCGGCGCGAGCGCCTGAAGCGCCTTCGATCGCGAGCGAGGGTCGTTTACGTCCGTCCCGGCTTCGATCACGCGGAAGAGGTGGTCGGCCACGGGGAGGGCAGCGTCCAAGAGCGCACGGAAGGCCTCTGGATCGCGACGCACCATCGAGTCCGGGTCGTCACCCGGCGGGAGCGTGACCACGCGGATGTCCGCCTCGAGCACGTCCTGGTAGGAGACGAGGCCACGCCAGTCGACGACCGGCACAGCGGTGCGGTCTGAAACACCTGCAGCCACTTCGATCCCGCGCAGCGCGGCCGCCGAGCCCGCGGCGTCCGCGTCCAGCGCCAGAACCACGTTGTGGCTGTAACGCTTCAGCAGCGCCATCTGCTTCTCGGTGATCGAGGTGCCGTTCGATGCCACGACGTATTCGAAACCGTACTGGTGGCAGGCGATCACGTCCATGTACCCCTCGACAACCACGGCGCGGTCGAGGCGACGGACCGCATCGCCAGCCCGGTCGAGTCCGTAGAGGTTGCCACTTTTGTCGAAGAGCGGGGTCTGCGGCGTGTTCAGGTACTTCGGCTCGTCTCCCGGCCGCATCGCGCGCGCGCCGAAGCCAATCAGCCGCCGGCGCCCGTCTCGTGTGGGGAACATGAGACGGTAGCGGAAGCGGTCGTAGACGCCACGGTCGCCCTTGATCGCGAGGCCAGCCTCAATCAGGTCGTCCTCACTGAAGCCCCGCGCGATGAGGTGGTCCGTCAGGCTGCGCCAGCCATCCGGCGCAAAGCCGAGTTGCCAGGCGCGCACAGTGGCGTCGTCCAGCCCTCGGCGTTCGGCGTAGGCGCGGGCCTCCGCGCCCTCTGCGCTGGCGAGGGCGGCCTGCCAGAAGACGGCGGCGGCCTCATTGGCGGCGAGCAGGCGCTCGTGCTGTTCGCGTTCCTCGCGCTCGCGCGGCGACTGCTGGCGCAGTTCGACGCCGGCGCGCTCCGCCAGCCGCTGGAGCGCCTCCCGGAAATCGAGGTTCTCGACCTTGCGGACGAACTCGATGACGTCGCCGCCGGTGGAGCAGGAGCCAAAGCAATGCCAGGTCTGGCGCTCCGGATCCACGGCAAAGGACGGCGTCCGCTCGCTATGGAACGGGCACCGCGCTTTCCAGGTGCGCCCGGCCTTTTTCAGCTCAGGGACATACCCGGAAACGACCTCGACGATATCGAGGCGGGATTTGACGTCGTCGATCACTGTCATTGGTATTTACTACGACACCGGCACGGGGATTCCGTTACGCCTGAGTGACAGTGGAATTTAAAGTTGACCGATTATCACCGGATTTATCACCGGATCACCGGAATCTGCGGCGGCGGAGGAGGCGCTGGAGGCCGGTTCCTGATCCGCTCGACGGCCACCGCCTCCAGCCGTTCGACCTCCGCCACCAGCGTCCGCGCGTGAGCCTCGTCGGCATCTTCTGCGTCGAGGCAGCGCAGAATGCGGTAGCGTGCCCCGGCGAGGTCGTGGACGACCTGTGGCGGGAGAGGCTTCTCGGCTGGTGCGCCGTACGAGCCAGCGCCCCCGGCCTCGATGACCGCCCGGTGTTCCGCGCCCGCGAGGCTGGCGAGCAGCCGGACAACCGTCTCACCACCGCCAAGATCGGTCGCGAAGTCCCGTTCGGTGAGCCCTTCCAGCGCACCGAGGAGGGCACGGCGAGCCACCTCGAGGCGGGCGGCGAGGTCGGCGCGGAGGTCAGGGTCGATCACTCGGAAGAACCTCGCTAGCGGGGGTAGGTGTTGTTGCCGGGCACGGCGTCCGCGATCGAGTCGGAAGAGAGCGTGATGGAGATCTTTGTCAGGTCGGCCTCACGCAGAGTGGGGAAGGAGATCACCAGCGTCCCCCCGGCATTAATCGTCCCGGTCTGCTCAGCGCGCTCGATGAGCCGGTTGCTCGGGAGCGGCTCCCGCAGAGTGATCGTATGCGCGCCTGTAATAGGGATCGTGCTGTTGTTCCGGACCGTGACGACGAGGGCGCTCGCACCCCGTTCGACGTTGGCGATCTCCAGGTCGGTCGGCTGGTCCGGTTCCACGATGCCGGTGAGCATGTTGTTCGCCTGGTCTGCCTCGGTCACGGGGGGATCGAGGGAGACCGTCACGGAGACGGTGCCGCGGATCTGCACGAAGACGCCGCGCACGGCCGCCTGGATCCGCTGTCCGGCACGCAGCCCCTCGTCGCTTTTGCCCTCCAGTGGAACAGGTGTGCCGCCATCAACGGAGGCGAGCAGAGTGCCGCGCGCATCCGCTGGGCCGGCGTTGAACACGGAGACGTACAGGCGGTTCTCCTTCGCGTAGGTGGATTCGATGCGGAGGTCGGGCCGGTCGATAGGGCCAGCGGGGGCTGTGGCGGATCCGGTCGCGCGCGGGTCGGCGGTCACCGTCGCCAGCGCCCCAAGGTCGACGCCGTCGAGGTCGTTTGCTGGTACCCAGCCCACGATGTCCGGCCGGCCCTCCGCGGCGGCGGCCACCCAGCGTCCGTCCGGCGACCTCCCGACGACTCGGAGTCGCGTGCCCGATTCCACCCGCAGCAGCACCGGGCCGCCCTCGTCGGGTTCGCCTCGTAGTGAGGTGTCATGTCGGACGGTAGGTCCGCCGGTGTCGGGCTGCGAGTCGCGGAACGGCACATCAAAAGGCAGCCAGCCTGGTCGCAACGCGCCGATGGTCGCGACTGTCGCGACAGTGAGGCTGGCGACGGCCAGTAGCACGCGCCATCCGTGCCCGCGGCGGTCGCGGACGGCGGCGGCGCGGGCGGCCTCCACGACCGTATCGAGTTCAAAGGCTGGGTCGCGTGGGATCTCATTGTCGTGCAGCAGATCGTCCAATGGCTCGTCAGGATGGCGGTCGGTCATGGTGTGCCGCCTGCCCCCACGAGGAGCACTCGACGGATGTTGTTGAACTCGCCGGACTCCTTCACGTTGTTTGTGCGGTCGATCTCGATCACGAAGAGACCGGTGCGGCGCACCTCGATCCCCGTGTTGACTGAGGCGAAGCGCCCCGGCGCCAGCGGACGCTCGGTCAGATCGATGTTCAGCACACCCAGGATCTCGCCATCGGCGCCGGAGATCTGGAGCCCCACGTGCCCAGTGAACGGGGCACGCCCCTCGTTCGTCAGGCGCACCGCCAGGTTGCCATTCTGCTGCACGTCCGCGCTCGCGATCGTGAGGTCGGGGAGTGAGTCTCCTCCCGTGCCTGTCGAGGTGCCTCCCGCACTGGTGACCGACTCCGGCGCGAGCGCCGGCATCGACGCCAGATCGGGCAGGCCGTCCGCTACGAAATTCGCACGCGGTACCCAGCCTTCGAGGTTCGACTGCGGCGGATAGACGACGCGGAGCCAGACGGCGTCCTCGGTGCGTCCGGTGACGCGTGCCTCGCGTCCGCCCGGGATGACGGCGACCAGGTCAGCGGCACGCGCCGGACGCGCATAGACGTTGGAGGTCGTTGCTAGCCGCGCGGTCGACGAGGTCGCCGTGGGGGCGGAGGCCGCGTCAGGCACAAAGACGCCTCGCTGGCTGCCGGCCAGCAGGATCACGGCAATCGCACCTGCGGCGACGAGGACGACGCCGGTGGCGGCGATGACGGGGGGGCGGGGTGTTCCGATCGTCCGTGCCTCCGGCCCAGCCGATTCATCCGCAGTCTAGGCAGCCATGCGCTCGGTCGCCATCGAGGATGTCAACGGATCAGGCCCAGCGAGTGCGCTTGCCAGAGGGCATACCCATCAGTCATCCCCGACACGTAGTCCGCCGCGCGCCGCCATGAAGGATCGTCAGGCAGCGACCACCCGGGAATCCGGTCAGGATGCGCCTCGTAGTGGCGGAACAACACCTCGACGACCTGTTGGCCGCGTTTGGCTTCCTTCAGGACCTCGGGGTGCAGGTAGACCCGCTCGAACATGAACTCGCGCAGGACATCAGTCGCGGCCAATACCTCGCCAGAGAGGCAGATGTGCGGCTGGGGCCCTTTGAACGTCTCCGCCGAGGCGAGGACACAGTCGGTGACGAGGGTGGCGATGCGTTCGCTGTGCACTCGCCCCAGCACAAGGTGGGCCGCGTCCGGCAGTTGCGACTCCGCGATCAGTTCCGCCCGGATCGCGTCCTGGATGTCGTGGTTCAGGTAGGCGATCGAATCAGCGAGCTTCACGATTTGCCCCTCCAGCGTGGAGGCGACCCCCCAGGCCTCCGAGGCGACCGAATCGCGCGTCTTCGAGTGCTTCAGGATGCCTTCGCGCGTCTGATCCGTCAGGTTTAGGCCGTGTCCGCCACCCTCGAGCAGGTCGACGATCCGGAGCGATTGCTCGTTGTGACGGAACCCCTCGGGCAGCAGGGCGGCCAGTTGTTCCTCGCCCGCATGTCCAAACGGAGTGTGGCCGAGGTCATGCGCGAAGCCGATGGCCTCCGTGAGATCCTCGTTCAGGTTCAGCGCGCGCGCGATCGTCCGGGCGACTTGTTGCACCTCGATGGTGTGGGTCATGCGGGTAACCACATGGTCAGAGTCAGGGTGGACGAAAACCTGCGTTTTGTGCTTCAGCCGCCGGAAGGCACGCGTGTGGATGACCCGGTCACGGTCCACCTGGTAGACGAGGCGGATCGGGTCAGCCTCCTCGGCGCGCGGGCGGGTAGAGGTGGCCTCCCGCGCTGCGAGCGGGTGCAAGGTCGCCTCGCGGGCGGCCATCTGTTCCCGAAACTGGCGAAGACGGTCGGCGTCTGCTGTCACGCATCCACCGTACCCAAATGGCTCATCCGGCGATACCGATCCGGCGGGTACCCTCGACTGAACCCGACCCGGACGTATACTCGGAAGGTCGACCCCACCGGTGCGGCCGGTCGGGCCCGAGGAACTCATCCTCCCCACAGCACGCGGATTCGGTGGACGATTCGCCGCTTCGCCGGTGCGGCCGGGGACGATGTCGTTGCCCGTGAGTGGAAGGCGCATCTCATGACCACCACGACCAAGGAGAGCGACGCTCCGGGCCTCAGCGGGCGAATGGTCTACTTCTTCGGTAGGGGTCAGACGTCGGATGGTCGCGGCCTCCGCGACCTGCTCGGCGGCAAGGGCGCGGGCCTCGCGGAGATGTCTGCGCTCGGCATCCCGGTGCCGCCCGGCTTCACCATCACCACCGAGGTCTGCAACGCTTTCTACTCGCTCGGCCGGGCCTACCCGGACGGCCTCGAACCACAAGTCCTCGACGGCCTGCGACGGATCGAGGAGCAGGTGGGGGCCAAGTTCGGCGACCCCGAGAACCCGCTGCTCGTGTCCGTGCGCTCCGGCGCGCGCGTCTCCATGCCCGGCATGATGGACACCATCCTCAACCTCGGCCTGAACGACGTCACCGCCGCCGGCCTTGCCCGCCGCTCCGGCAACGAGCGCTTCGTCTTCGACTCCTACCGACGCTTCGTCCAGATGTACGGCGACGTCGTCCTTGGCGTCGGTAAGGCGAACGACACCGATCACGACCCATTCGAGGTGCTGCTCAACGCGAAGAAGAAGGCGCGTGGGGTCGCCATCGACACCGACCTGACCGCTGCCGACCTCAAAGAACTGGTCGCTGAGTTCAAGGCTCTCGTGCTGGAGCGCACGGGCCGGCCGTTCCCGGAGGACCCGACCGTCCAGTTGTGGGGCGCGATCGGCGCCGTCTTCAACTCATGGGAGACGCCTCGAGCTTCCGTCTACCGTCAGATGCACGGCTACCCAGACACATGGGGCACCGCCGTCAACGTGCAGGCGATGGTCTTCGGTAACCTCGGCGACGACTGCGCCACGGGCGTGCTCTTCACCCGCAACCCCTCGACAGGCGAACGGCGCATTTTCGGCGAGTTCCTCGTGAACGCGCAGGGCGAAGACGTGGTCGCCGGCACGCGCACGCCGCAGCCAATCCTGAAGGCGGACTCCAAACCCGGTCTCGTCTCTCTCGAAGAATCGATGCCGCAGGCATACGCCGAGATCGCAGCGGCCTGCGACCGGCTAGAGTCGCACTTCCGCGACATGCAGGACATCGAGTTCACCATCCAGCAGCAGCGGCTCTGGATCCTCCAGACGCGCGGGGGCAAGCGTTCCGGCGCGGCGATGGTGAAGGTCGCCGTTGACATGGTCGACGAAGGCCTAATCACGAAGCGCGAGGCGCTGCTCCGCCTTGACCCGGAACAGCTCGACGAACTGCTGCATCCGGTCTTCCAGTCCGGCAGCAAGCGCGAGGTGATCGCGACCGGCCTTGGCGCGTCCCCTGGCGCTTCCGTAGGGAAGGTCGTCTTCACCCCCGGCGACGCCGTGCAGTGGGCGGCCCGTGGCGAGGACGTGATCCTCGTGCGCGACGAGACCAGCCCGGAGGACATCGAGGGCATGAAGGACGCCCGCGCGATCCTGACGGCGCGCGGCGGCATGACCTCGCACGCGGCAGTCGTCGCGCGCGGCATGGGCAAGTGTTGCGTGACCGGCTGCTCCGCCCTGGAGATCGACTACGCTCACCGCGAGTTCACCGTGACGGTCGCAGGCAAGGGCCGCGTGATCGTCCGCGAGGGCGATGTGCTCTCGATCGATGGCACGACCGGCGAAGTGATGTTGGGCGCGCTGCCGCTCGCCGAGCCATCGTTCCCGCCGGAGTACGACCGCTTGATGAGTTGGGTGGATGAGGAGCGCCGGCTGCGTGTGCGGGCGAACGCCGACACGCCCGAGGACGCCGAGCGCGCCCGTTCGTTCGGCGCGGAGGGTATCGGCCTCTGCCGTACGGAGCACATGTTCTTCGGGGCGGACCGCATCCTGGCCGTGCGCCAGATGATCCTGTCCCAGACCGAGGAAGAGCGGCGTGCCGCGCTGGCAAAAATCCTTCCGTATCAGCGCGAAGACTTCGTGGGAATCCTGCGCGCGATGTCGCCCTTCCCGGTGACGATCCGGCTGCTGGACCCGCCGCTGCACGAGTTCCTGCCGCACATGGCGACGGAGATCGCGGAACTCGCCCAGACGCTCAACCTGCGCGTGGCTGAGGTCGAGCGCCGTGTAGAAGGCCTTCGCGAGGCGAACCCGATGCTGGGGCACCGAGGCGTGCGCCTTGCGATCACGTACCCCGAGATCTACGAGATCCAGGTGCGCGCCATCATGGAGGCTGCCTGCACGTTGAAGGCAGAAGGCGTGGACGTCCACCCCGAAATCATGATCCCGCTTGTTGGCGTCGAGGCCGAGCTGGCGGAATTGCGCGACCTCACCATCGAGACGGTGGAGCAGGTGCAACGCGAGCGTGGTATTACGGTCGCCTACACCGTCGGCACGATGATCGAATTGCCGCGGGCTTGCATGGTCGCCGACCGGATCGCGCTGCACGCAGACTTTTTCTCGTTCGGCACGAACGACCTGACGCAAACGACCTTCGGCCTCTCACGCGACGACGCCGGTCGCTTCCTGCCGGCCTACCTCAAGCGGCACATCCTGGAGCGCGACCCGTTCGTGGAGCTGGACCGCGAGGGCGTCGGCGGTCTCATCAAGATTGCGATCGAGAAGGGCCGGACAACGAAGCAGGGTTTGAAAGTCGGCATCTGTGGCGAACACGGCGGCAACCCGCCCAGTGTCCACTTCTGCCATGAAGCTGGCCTGGACTACGTCTCGTGCTCGCCATACCGCGTACCGATCGCCCGCCTCGCGGCAGCCCAAGCGGCACTCGACGGTGACCGGGTGGCCTCCGTTACCGACTAATCAAGGCCGCCGCGCTCAGCGGGAAGGGGTAGCCTCCTTCCTGGGTCGGCGGCGCTGTCACCGTAGCGCCCTCGCGTCTGCGCAAGCAGCGGAGACGGCGGCGAGGGCGCGGTCGGCCGGATCCCACGCATCCGACCGCGCGAATTGCAAGGCTACGGTGGTCCCATTCAGGCATTCCGTGAGCGCCTGGATTCGCCGCGCCGCGCGGTCGGCTGCCTCTTTCTCGGCCGCTGCACGCGCCTCGGCCTCTTTCACTTGGTCGCGGAGCCTTGTGATCTCCTCCGCCGCGGTCGCGGCGTTTTCCGCAGCTGTCGCCGCGTTTGCCGCCGCGACGGATTCGGCGTGCTCCCCTGCCGCCCTCAGGTCACGCAGGCGCTGCTCTGCCGCGTCTAACGCGCGTCGCAACGCGGTTTCATCCATCTCCTGAGTCTCAGCGGTAGATGAGGCGACCTCAGGATCCCGCGGCGTCTGCCCGGCGGTCAGGAATGGCAGCGCAACGATCAAAGTCAGCAGGGTCAGGCCGAGCACAAGCAGGGCGATCCGCAGGGGGCGTTCGATGGTGGGTAGGGGTAAGGCTGGAAGGTGCGGCAGGCGTGGAAGCCGTCCAGCCGGGATTTTCAGGCCTGCGGCCAGCTCATGAGTGCGGACGACGAGGCGGTGGATAACGTCGGTCGGGCGAGGCGGAGCGTCCGCAGCGCAGAAGTCGCACTGTGTCCGTAGGGGGTGCAGCGGATAACCGCACTGTGCGCATCGCATGAATGTCCCCCATCGCCTCAGGGCGCCGTGGGCGTCCCTCCGGGAAAACGCCATAGACGAGGCGAACGTTCGGCGGGCGCTTCGCACGAAATAGGACGGCGCCGGTTACCCGACGCCGTCCCCCCCGAAGCCGCACGGGCTGTGGTCACGCGTGGCTACTCCACGACGACGGTCTTGGCGAGATTGCGGGGCTGGTCAACATCGGCGCCGCGCTCCGTGGCGATGTAATAGGCAAGCAACTGCAGCGGCACGACGCTCACAAAAGGAGCGAGGATCGGGTCGATCTCCGGCAGTTCGATGATGTCCGAGGCGATGCCGTCCAGCGAGTGGTCGCCCTGCGACACCATCGCGATCACCTCGCCGCGACGGGCGCGTACCTGCTCGATGTTCGAGCGCATTTTGTCGAATACCTCGTCGCGTGGTGCGATCGCGAGAGTTGGCATGCGCTCATCGATCAACGCGATCGGGCCGTGCTTCATCTCCCCCGCGGCGTACCCCTCGGCGTGGATGTAAGAGACCTCCTTCAACTTCAAGGCGCCTTCGAGGGCGATCGGGAAGCCGAGGCCGCGCCCGAGGAAGAGAAAATCTTCCACCTGCGCGTACTTCGCCGCAATCGCCTCGACGTGGCCTGCCGCTTCCAATACCTCGCCTACCGCGCGCGGCAACTGGAGGGCGGCGCGCACCTGCTCCGCCTCCGCGGTAGGGTCAAGCGTGCCGCGCAGCCGGCCGAGGTAGAGCGAGAGGCCATGCAGCAGCAGCATGCTGGCCAGCATCGTCTTGGTGGAGGCGACGGCGATCTCCGGGCCTACGCGCATGAGCAATGTGCCGTCCGCGACACGGGTCGTCTGGGCGCCAGGTGTGTTGCAGATGGTGATCTGGGGGCAGCCGGCGCGCCGCGCCTCGTCCATCGCCGCCAGTGTGTCCACCGTCTCGCCGGACTGGGCGATCGAAATCACGAGCGTGTGCTTGTCCAGCACCGGGCGCCGATAGCGGAACTCGGCGGCGTTATCGACTTCAGCGGGGATACGGGCGAACCGCTCCATGTAATGCCGGCCGATCATCGCCGAGTGCATGGACGTACCCATACCGACGAGGACCACTCGAGTGATCTGCCTCGCCCAGGCGGCGTCGAACGGCACTCCGTCCGACATGTCCACATGGCCGTCCGGGAAATAGCGCCCGCGCATGACGTCCAGCACCGCGCCGGGCTGCTCGAAGATCTCCTTTTGCATGAAGTGCTTGTACGGACCCTTCACGGCGGCGACCGGGTCGTACGGTAGCGTCTCTGGCGTCTTCACAAGATCCTGCCCGGCGGCGTCGACGTAGCGGACGCCCTCTGCGCGGATGTCCGCAAACTCGCCCGGCTCGACGAAGACGACCTGGCGGGTGTGGGGGAGCAGCGCGTTGAGGTCAGACGCGGCGAGGTTTTCGTGCTCGCCCACACCGACGACGATGCCGCCGGCGTTCCCGATCCGCGCCGCCACCAGCCGCCCCGGATCGGTCGCGTCGACCGCGATCAGCGAATACGCCCCGGTGGCCTCCGCCGCGACGGCACGCACGGCGTCCAGCAGGTCCTCGCCGCGCTCAATCCGGCCCGCGAGCATGTGCGCGAGCACCTCGGTGTCAGTTTCGGAACGGAAGGGGCCACGCGCGTACTTCCGGCGTAGCACCTCGAAATTTTCGATGATCCCGTTATGGACGACGGCGATGCGGCCGTCCGGGTCAAGCTGAGGGTGGGCGTTCCGGTCGGCGGGCTCGCCATGGGTGGCCCAGCGCGTGTGGCCCAGGCCGGCGATCGCGGGTGGCAGCGTGCCTTCGACCCGCTGGATGAGCGCGTCGAGCTTGCCCGTAGCGTGAGCGACATAGAAATCTTGGTGGTCACCGAAGAGGGCAATACCGGCGGAGTCATACCCGCGGTATTCGAGGCGTCGCAACCCGTCGAGGATGATTGGCCCTGCGGGACGTCGCCCGGTATAGCCGATGATTCCACACATGGGGTGTCACTCCTGAGTGCCACCCCGCCCGAGAGGAAGTGTACGGCACCGATGCCGACACGTCTCGGTGGGTGACAGAGACCTACTACTCCTCGGGGGGCACGGCCTCTTCAGCAGCCTGGGCGGCTGCAGAGGCTGCGTCCACGGCTGCCTCCGAGGCGTTCCGGTCGCGGATCCGGGCAACCACGATCGTGCCCTCGCTTCCCGCGCCGTATGCACCGCGGTAGGTCTCCGGCAGCATGGCGGCGATCCGGCGCATGATCGCGTCGGTCGCCATTTCGGCGCCCTTGCTGTCCGCCCGAAGCCCCTCCAGCGCAAACGGTTCGCCGAACTCCACGCGAATGTGCGGGCGGCGTCGGAGTGCCCACTGCCAAAAGACGCCGGGGAGCGCGATCCGGGATCCAGTGATGGCGACCGGCACGATCGGCGCCTTCGCGAGGACAGCGACCATCGCCGCGCCGGGGAGCGCCGCGCGCAGCCCCGCGCCGCGCGAGCGCGTGCCTTCCGGGAACATCAGCACAACCTCGTTGTTGCGCAGGTAGTTCCGTGCCACACGGAGCGCGCCCATGTCTCCGGAGAACCGTCGCACGGGGAATGCGCCCCAGGCCCAGAACCACCAGCCGATCAGCGGCACCTCGAACAGCTCGCGCTTTGCCATGGGATGGACGCGGCGACGGGATGAGGCCGCGACCAGAGGCGGGTCGACGATATGGACGTGGTTGGAGACGAGGATGATTGGCCCATCCGGGGGCATGTGCTCGTGGCCGACGACCTCCCAGCGAGCGAACGTCCGGAGCAGTCCGCGCATCAGCCCGGTGCTCGCCCAGTAGGCGAGGGGGAGCAGGCGGCGCTTCAACTGCGCCATCGGGCTACGCGACCGGGTTCGCGCGGCGGTACGCCTCGATGCAGCGTGCCACTACTTCGTCGATCCCGAGGGCGTCCGTGTCGATGACGAGGGAGCCGGGCGCCGCCTGGTCAGGGCGCAGCGCACGGTGACCGGTGTTGTCCAGTTCGTCTCGCCGGCGGGTCGCGGTGAGCACCTCGTCGAAGGTTGAGGTGCGTCCGGAGTCAAGTTCTTCGCCGAGCCGGCGGCGCGCTCGGACCTCGCTGGAGGCGTCCAGGAATATCTTGGTGCGCGCTTCGACGAGGACGCGCGTGCCAATGTCCCGACCCGCCATCACCACGGGCTCGCGCTCCGCGATCGCGCGCTGCCGACGGACGAGTTCGGCGCGTACGTCCTCGATGCGGGAGACGAGCGAGACGGCGCGTTCGATCTCGGGAGTGCGGAGCAGCGAGGTCACGTCGACCTCATCGAGGTAGACATGCGGCTCGGTCGGCTCGGGCCAGCGCATGTCGAGTGGGAGCGAACGGACCAGCGAGGTCACGGCCGGCTCGTCGTCGGTGGGAGTGCCGGCGCGCAAAACGGCCAGCGTGCAGGCGCGGTACATCAGTCCGGTGTCGAAAAAGCCGAGGCGCAGCGACTCCGCCAGCGCGCGGCCCACCGCGCTCTTGCCAGAGGCGGTCGGTCCGTCGATGGCGATGCAGCGGGCGAGCGATTCCGCCCCGGTGATCCCCGGCATCAATCTCCCTCTCGTGCGGTGGTGTCGCCCGATCATAGGCACGGGCCTGCCCGGCGACCACCCGAGGCCGCTAGGCCTCGCCGTCGAGTCCCGCACGATGTCGCAGGGCACGCTCCTCCTGCTCAGTCAGCGGACGCACGGCGCCCTCGCGCAAGTCGCCGAGGCGTACCGGACCGATAGCGACGCGCCGCAGCCGCCGCACCCGGTGGCCAACCGCCTCGAACATTCGGCGCACCTGGCGAGTCCGTCCCTCGTGGATCGTGATCCGGATCACGCCGCTCGCCAGTCGTGCCACGTCCGCCGGGGCGGTGGGGCCGTCATCGAGGTTCACGCCACGCCGTAGCCGGGTGAGTGCCTCGTCCGTCAGTTCGCCCTCGACGATCGCCTCGTAGACCTTGTCGACGTGGTAACTCGGGTGAGTGAGCCGGTGGGCAAGCGCACCGTCTGTAGTGAACAGCAGCAGGCCGGTGGTGTCGCGGTCGAGCCGTCCGACGTACCGGAGGCCAGGCGGGATCGCGCCGATCGCCTGCCGGACAACGTCGTAGACAGTGGTGCGGCCTCGGTCATCCGAGGCCGTGACCACGACGCCCAGCGGTTTGTGCAGCGCGAGCGTGACGGCGCGCGCGGGGTCGCCTGCGCGAGTGTCAAAGCGAATAGGGCGACCGTCGACGGCGATCAGGGAGCGCGCGGGATCGACCTTCGTGCCAAGGGTCGCTACCACGCCATCCACCGTGACGCGGCCCGCCGCAATCAGCGCCTCCGCCGGGCGGCGACCGCCGGTGCCGGTACCGGCCAGCACCTTCTGCAGACGCTGGAGGCCGGCTTCCGGCTCGGGGACGGACGAAGGCATAGCCGCTGGACTAGCGACGGTGGCGCATCCGCTCGACGACGGTCGTCTCCGTGAAGACGACGGTGCGCCGGACGGCGGTGGCGCGTTCGCGTGGCGTGATCAATCGCTCACCGGCGCCGCCCACGGCGCGCATTGCGAGGCCGGCTAGTGCCCGCTCCGCGGCGATCGATGCGACGACCGTGGCGGCGGAAGCGGCGACGAGCGGAGCGAGGCGACGGGCGACGGCAAGCCCGACTTCACGAGGGGCCGGGAGCGAGCGGCGCGCCGGCACCAAGTTCCGGTCGGCAGGGATCAGGCTCACACGCGCTCCTCGATGGCGACCTGCGGGACGCGGGCCGGACACGGAGGGTACCCCGCCCGGCGGGCGGGCCGCCACCAGCACTCTTGACGCCTCGTTATGAAGCCGCGAGCCGCGCCTCTACCTCCGCCGTGAGGTCAAGCGGGCCACCCTGCCCCCGTCGCCCCTCGGCCTCCGCCTGGAGCGCGGCAACGAGGAAGGCCGCCTCGCGACGTAATCCTGCGGCGCGGATCGAGGCAAAGATCGGCGACGCCTCGATATCGGTGTCAGAAACGCCTTCGGCGGGCGGGCTCGCCTCGACGGCGTATCGGCAGAAGGAGGCGACGGGCCCCATGTCGACTTCCGGGATGGCGAGGTGGGCCATCACGCCACTTTCGCGCGCCCCGGAGCGGATCAGGTCGCGGATCACCTCGCGCCAGGTACCAGTGGGGCCGCCAGGCAGGGCAGGGTGGAGGTTCAGCAGCCGGTGGGCACGCACAAACGAGGCGGTGAAGATCAGCATGTACCCCGCGAGCACCCCAATGTCCGCCGCGTGGACATCGACAAGGCGGGCGACCTCGGCGTCGTACGCCTCGCGCCACTCCGGCAGCGGCTCGCCGGGGCGAGACCGCCGGCCACCATGCTCCCGGCGGAAGCGTACTGATGAGAGCGTGACCAGGGGGATGCCCTCGGCACGCACGATCTCGAAGAATGCGTCCGTCGTCTCATCTTCGCCGGGCTCCCGGTTGCAGAAGACGAAGGCGAACGTGGCATCGAGGGTGCCCGCGCGGATCGCGTCACGCACCGCCTCGAACATCCCGCGCGAGCCGGCGCCGCGGGCCGTCGTATACCAACCGACACGGAGAGTCACTATTCGCCGCCCTGGCGGAGCACCTCGATGCGCTGCTCCGCGGCGTCTAGGAGCGCCTGCGCCCGGCGCGAGAGCGCGATCCCCTGCTCGTAGAGCGCCAGCGTCTGATCCAGCGTCAATCCGCCTTCCTCGAGGCGTTTGGCGACGGCGTCCAGGCGGCTGTAAACGGCCTCGAAACCATCGTCATCGCCGAACGCGAAGGCGGCCTGCAGGGCGTCCGAGGGTTCTGGATCGGCGGCTGACGTCATGCGTCCGAGCCTACCCCGCCGCCTGCCGGAGCGCCCGTCACCGTGGCACTGACGGTCACGCGACGGGATCCGTCCGCCCAGCGGACCTCGATTTCCTCGCCCGCGGCGACCGAGGAGGCACGCGAGACCGGCGCACCGTCCGCGGCGGAGACGAGCGCATAGCCGCGCTGGAGTGTGGCGTGTGGGGAGAGCGCCTGCACCCGCGCCGCCAGGCCTGCCGTCATCTCTCGCGCTTCGCGGGCGGAACGGTGGGCTAGGTGGGCGATGCCGTCCGCGTGTGCGGTCACCCGACGCCGCCAGCCGTGCGTGTCGGGCAGCAGCCGCTCCATCCGGTTCGCAAGGCGGTGCGTCGCCTCGCGCGCGATTCCGGTGCGCTGCCGCGACCGCGCATACACCGTCGCCTCGAGGGCTCGGACGGCGCGCGCGACCTCGATGCGGTCGGGGGCGACGAGCTCCGCGGCAGCCGAGGGGGTCGGCGCTCGCACGTCGGCGACGAGGTCGGCGAGCGTGACGTCGGTCTCGTGGCCGACAGCGGAGACGACGGGGACGGGACAGCCGAAGATCGCGCGAATGACCGGCTCTTCGTTGAACGCCCAGAGATCCTCAGCCGAGCCGCCGCCGCGCCCGACGATCACCACGTCCGGTCGCGCCTCTGGCTTCAGGTGCAGCCCCATGCTCCGGATCGCTTCGGCGACCTCGACGGGCGCTTCGTCACCCTGTACTGGTGTGGGGCGGAAAAGGACAGAAGCCAGCGGCCAGCGCCGGGCGAGGACGGTCGTAATGTCATGGTAGGCCGCGCCGGTCTGGCTGGTGATGACGCCAATCTTCCGCGGGAATCGCGGCAACTCCCGCTTCCGGGTGGGGTCGAACAGCCCCTCCTCTTCGAATTTCGCGCGCCGCCGCGCGAACTCCGCCTGCAGCGCGCCGACGCCTGCCGGTTGCGCGAAGTCGACGATGCACTGAAGGGTGCCGCCCTGCGGGTAGAACTCGATCTTGCCATGCACGATGACGGCGTCACCGTTCCGCATCGGCTCGCGCAGGCGCACCCGGACGTTCTGGTTCCGGAAGTAGGCGCAGCGCAGTGCGCCGCCCTGATCCTTGAGCGTGAAGTAGATGTGCCCTGCCGAGGAGGTGGTGAGATTTGAGATCTCACCACCGATCCACAGGTCAGACATCTCCGGGTCACGCTCCAGTAGCTCGCGCAGGTAGCGTGCAACCTGCCAGACCGGACGTGCCTCAGGCGGCATCGAGGACTCCTCGGCAGCCTCTTAAGCCTTCACGCGCTCGATATAGCGGGCATCCGCGGTGTTCACCTTGATTTTGTCACCGGGGCCCACGAACAGCGGCACGTTGACGACGAGGCCAGTCTCCAGCGTCGCGGGCTTCGTTGCACCCTGAGCGGTATCGCCCTTCACTCCTGGGTCGGACTGTGTGATCAGCAACTCGACGGCCGCCGGGAGTTCGATGCCCAGCGCCTCATCTCCGTAGATGATCATCTGAACGTCGTCGTTCTCCTTCAGATACGGCAGCGCGTCCGCGATCGTCTCGCGGCGCACCAGCACCTGGTCGAACGTCTCCGAGTTCATGAACGTGTACATCTCGCCGTCGCCGTAAAGGTACTGCATCGTGCGACGTTCGACGCGGGCCACGGGGACCTTGTCGCCGGCGTTGAAAGTGCGCTCCGTGATGTGGCCACCGCGGAGGTCGCGCAGCTTGACGCGGTAGACGGCGGACTTCTTCGTCTTGACGTGCTGCACTTCCTCCATCCGGTAGAGGTGTCCATCCACCTCCACAGTGGAGCCGCGCTTGAAGTCAGAAGTCGAGATCACTATGAGGCTCCCTCATGCCGTTCTCACGGCCAGCATCCGGCGCACGAGCGCCAGTTCAGAACTTCGGCGCGGTAGAGATTGGGCGCAGCCGCCCGCCCTCCATTACGCACTGGTCTTCGATACGCACCCCGCCCCAGCCCGAGAGATAGATTCCGGGTTCCACCGTTACCACATGCCCGTCTTCCAGCGGGATGTCACCCGCCGGGGCCAGTCGGGGATCCTCGTGGATGTCGAGGCCCACGCCATGGCCGAGGCCGTGGCCGAAGTGCTCACGATGTCCGGCCGCGGCAATCACCTCCATAGCGATGGCATGGCCATCCCGGCCGAGCATCCCCGCCTCGATTCGCTCCTCCGCCATGGTCTGCGCCGTGAGCACGATGTCGTACACCCGGGCGAACTCGGCGGTGGGCTTGCCGAGGAAGATCGTACGCGTCAGATCGGAACAGTAGCCATCGACTACCACGCCCATATCGATCACGACGCCAGCCCCGGCTTCCAGGACGGCGTCGCTCGCCCGCCAGTGAGGCAGCGCGCCATGCGCCCCACCCGCGATGATCGTCCCAAACGACATCGACTCCGCGCCGTGCGTCAGTGCGTACTCCTCGATCGTCCATGCCACCTGGCGTTCGGTCATTCCTGGTTCGATCTGGCCGAGCGCGTGGCGGAATGCCTCGTCGCCCAGCAATACGGCGCGGGTGAGCGCGTCGATCTCTACCGGCTCCTTCACCATCCGCAAGTCCTCGATGGCGCGCGGGGCGGGGATGAGGCGTGGGCGGGAGTGGGCGGGAAGTTCCTCAATGGCGTGCAGCCACTCCTGATGCGCCGCGACTGTCAGATGGGACGGTTCGAAGCCGATTCGGATGTCAGCAAGACCTTCAAGGATTATGGGGGCGACGCCGGTGTTCGCACCTGCCACTTTCACCAACCGGAAGCCGGGGCACTGCTGGCCCACCTGTTCCCAGTAGCGCGAGTCCGTGGCAAAGCGCGCCTCGTCCCGCAACACGAGAACGACGCCGGCCGAGCCGGTGAAGCCGCTGACCCATCGACGGTTGGACGGCGCCGTTACCAGCATGCCGTCGATCCCGAGCGCCTCGAATCGCGCACGCAGCCGGTCGAGGCGTGTGGGCAGGCTCACGCCGACTTCCCCGTGCCGCTCGCGCTGTAGCGGCTGTGGAGCAGGTCGAGTGCCGCGTGGTAGCCGCGGTAACCGAAGCCGACGACCTGGCCCCAGGCAACGGGGGAGACGTACGAATGATGCCGGAATGCCTCGCGCTTGTGGACGTTCGACAGATGTACCTCCACGACTGGGGCGGAGGCGCCTGCGATCGCGTCCGCGAGGGCGATCGAAGTGTGTGTGTAGCCGGCCGGGTTCAGGATGATCCCGTCCCACTCCCGATGCGACTGGATGGCGTCGATCATCGTGCCCTCGTGGTTCGACTGGATGAACTCCAGTTCGACATTGCCGAGGGATGCCGCATGTTCGCGCAGCCCCTGCTCGATATCCGCGAGCGTCTCGAACCCGTAGATCTCGGGCTCCCGCGAGCCGAGCAGATTCAGATTCGGGCCGTTGAGTACCAGGACGCGCATCGGGAATCTCCTTGCCCGGCGCCAGCGCCGAAGCGAGAGTAGATGTTAACCGGCGCGGCGTTCAGACGGCAGGGGCGGCGTCACGCACCGCGGGACCGCCGCCAAGGCCACTCCCGCGTCGAGACGCCTCGGCGGAGCGCGCGCGGGCGAGGGAGTCCGAAATCAGGGTGCTCTTCCGGCGATGCGCGACGGCCGTGTAGATCTGCGTCGTGTCCGCCGAGGCGTGCCCGAGCAGGTGCTGGACGACCCTCAGGTCGGCGGAACCTTCGATCAGGTGGGTGGCGAAGGTGTGACGCAGCATGTGCGGGTGGACGCGAGACTGGAGCGCCGCCTGCATCCCGGCGTTCCGTACCATCGTCTGCACCGACCGCGCGGTGAGGCGCCCGCCGGAGCGGTTGAGGAACAGCGCCGTCTGTGCGCCCGTCGCCAGCCTCGGGCGACCGTCTTCGAGATACCGATGCAGCGCGTGCCGCGCTGGTTCGCCGTACAGGCAGATGCGGGTCTTGTCGCCTTTGCCGGTTACGCGCACCTGGCCGTTCGTCAGGTCGAGGTCGACGACATCGAGGCCGGTGATCTCGCTCACGCGCATGCCGGCGCCCCAGAGCAATTCGAGGATCGCGCGGTCACGCAGCCCGTTCGGGGTGTCCTCGTCTGGCGCGGCAACCAGTACGGTCGCGTCTTCGATGGAGAGGAAATGCGGTAGGCGTCGCCCGACCTTTGGGTAGCGCAGGCGGAGGATCGAGTCACCCGGCTTGTTTCGCAGACGGACGCCTTCGGCGTCCAGCCAGCGATAGAACCCGCGCACTGTCGCCGCGCGACGC
>QZJI01000030.1 GCA_003599735.1 Dehalococcoidia bacterium
TGATCTACCCGATCGCGATCGAAGAGGGTCTGCGGTTCGCCATCCGCGAGGGTGGCCGGACGGTGGGCGCCGGCGTCGTCACCAAGATCATCGAGTAACCTGTAAGTTCAGGTTACCGGGAAACAACCACGCGACTGCACCGGCGACAGGCTGAGGCGGCCGGGAGCGTAGGAGACACCAATGGCGAAGGCACAGGACCGCGACCACATCACGCTCGCCTGCACGGAGTGCCGGGAGCGAAACTACGTCACGAAGAAAAACAAGCGAAATGACCCGGAGCGCCTGGAACTGAAGAAATTCTGCCCGCGTTGCCGCGTCACCCGCTCCCACCGCGAGACGCGCTGACCAGCCGGATCGCTCACAGCATCCCCCCGACGTACGCACCGCCCTCGGCGGGAGTCAGGACTTGAGATATGGGCCGTGAGATGCGACGCCAGCAGGAGCGCGCCGAACGTCGCCAGAAGGCGCGTGAGGCGCAGCAGCCGCGTCGTTCCTCGATGCCGCCGACGAGCACAAGCGATCCGGACGCCGCGCCGCGCTCGGGTTCGCTGCTGAAGCCGCGCTGGGCGCTGGACATCATTGCGGAACTGAAAAAGGTCACCTGGCCGTCGCGTCGCGAGGTGGCCAACCTCACGACCGTCGTCGTGGTGATCTCGATGCTGCTCGGGCTGGTGATGGGCGGGGCGGACCTGTTCTTCGGCTGGCTCATCGAGCAGACGTTGCTGCGGTAAGGGGAACCACCATGGTGAACGAGACCGTGAGCGCGACCACCGGCGACGAGCCCGAGGCGACCGACGACGGCCGCGCCTGGTATATCGTCCAGACCTACTCCGGCTACGAGAACAAGGTGAAAACCTCTCTCGAACAGCGGGTGAAGGCGATGGATCTGTCCGACCGGATCTTCCAGGTCTTCATCCCCACGCAGGAGGAGATCGAGATCAAGAACGGTCAACGCAAGACCGTCTCCCACAAGCGGTTCCCGGGCTACGTCTTCGTGCAGATGCGCATGGACGACAATACCTGGTACGTCGTCCGCCACACGCCGGGCGTCACGGGCTTCGCGTCCACGACCTCGGACAGCCAGCAGAAGCCGACGCCGATGGCGGACGCCGAGGTGGAGCAGCTGATGCGCGACCAGCAGGTCGCCCAGCCGCGGGTGAACATCGGCTTCCAGGTGGGCGAGTCGGTGGTTGTCACCAGCGGCCCGTTCAGCGACATGATCGGCATGGTGGACTCGATCGACATGGAGCGCGGACGCGTCCGCGTCATGGTCTCCATGTTCGGCCGGGAGACCCCGGTCGAACTCGACTTCCTCGAGGTGCAGAAGCGCTAATCGAGGTTGGGCGCGACGCCCGCGGGCGTCGCTTCACACAGTGCATACCTCTGGGCGGTGAACCCGCCAGAGGGAGCGCGGCCAGGACGGGACGTTCCCGCCCGACGCGCGAAGGAGAAGAAAGATGGCGAAGAAGGTCCGCGCGGTCGTGACCCTGCAGATCCCCGCCGGCAAGGCGAACCCCGCCCCGCCGGTCGGTACTGCACTGGGCCCCCACGGCATCAACATCATGGAGTTCTGCAAGGCGTACAACGAGCAGACGAAGGCGATGGAGGGCGTCATCCCGGCGCGCATCACCGTCTTCGAGGACCGCTCGTTCAACTTCATCCTGAAGACCCCGCCAGCGTCCGACCTGCTGCGTCGCGCCGCCGGGATCCCGAAGGGTTCCGCGAAAAACCTCACGCAGCGCGCCGGGTCGATCACCCGCGCCCAGCTGACCGAGATCGCGAAGATCAAGTTGCCCGACCTCAACACCGACAACCTCGACGACGCCATGCGGATCGTCGAGGGCTCCGCCCGCTCCATGGGCATCGAGGTGAACTAGCCATGCCCATCGCCAAGCGCATCACCGGCCTGCGTGAGCAAGTCGACAAGACCAAGACTTACAGCCTCGAAGACGCGGTCGCACTCGTGAAGGAGTGCGCCACGGCGAAGTTCGACGAAACCGTCGAGCTCCACCTGAAGACGGGCCTGGACGGCCGCCACGCCGACCAGCAGCTGCGCGGCTCCGTCATCCTGCCGCACGGCATCGGCAAGGCCGTGCGCGTGCTCGTCTTCGCCGAGGGCGAAGCGGCCGCGAACGCCGAGGCGGCGGGCGCCGACATCGTCGGTGGCGACGAACTGATCAAGCGCGTGCAGGACGGCTTCCTCGCCTTCGACACCGCGATCGCCCAGCGCGAACTGATGGGCAAGGTCGGCTCGCTCGGCCGCGTCCTCGGCCCGCGCGGCCTCATGCCGAACCCCCGCAACAACACCGTGCTGGTGGCGGAGGACATGGCGCGCGGCGTCCGCGAGGCGAAGGCCGGCCGTGTGGACTTCCGCATCGACCGTACGAACGTCATCCACGTCATCTTGGGGAAGGCGTCCTTCACCAAGGAACAGCTCCTGGACAACCTCCGGGCGATGGTCGGCGAGATCACGCGGAACCGTCCGGCCGGGGCGAAGGGCGACCTGATCCGGACCGCCTCCATCGCCTCCACGATGGGCCCGGGCGTGCGCCTAGACCTCGCCGAGCTCAAGACCCCGGTGAACGCCAACAACTAGCTGCGTCCTCCGACGGATTCAGAAGGGGCGGCCGTGAGGCCGCCCCTCTCCATTGTCTGGATTCGCGGCCGTCGGAGGCACCCGCTCGATTCAGCCCAGCCGCGCCCCGGTTGACCCCAGCCCCCTTCGCCCGCATGATCAGTCGACTAGCCCCACGAGCGGCGTGGGGCGACCGCCACAGACTTCGGGTCCCGACAGGGATAACGGCGCCGCAGACCGGCCCACCCGTCCAGGCGAGGATATCCGCACCTCCACCGGCCTCGGCCGGTGTGCGATGCGCCCTCTCGTCTGGCTTCGAGTCCAGGCGGTGGAGGGCGCAAGTCATGTCCGGGAGCGCCCGGGCGGACTCGCGCCGGATGGAGGAGCGCGTGCCTACACCCCGCAAGGTGGAACAGGTCGCCGAACTCACGGACGTGGTCTCCCGCGCGGAGATCGCCATCTCGACGTCCTACGCCGGGATGACGATGGCGAAGCAGACGGAATTGCGCACCACCCTGCGCAAGGCCGGCGCCGAGATGCACGTCGTGAAAAACACCCTGCTCCGCATCGCTGCGGACCGGGCCGGCCGTCCTGAATTCGCCCAGTTGACCGAGGGCCCGACCGCGATGGTCGTTGGCTTCTCGGACATGGTCGGCGTCGCCAAGGCGCTGTCCGAATTCGTCCGTGCGAACGAAGCGACGATGAAGATCGCCATCCGGAACGCGGTCGTCGAAGGTCACGTCGTGGACGCGGCGTACATCCGTGACCTCGCCACCGTGCCCTCCCGCGAGGAATTGCTGGGGCGGATCGCGGGCAACGTCATCGGCAAGGTGGCGGAGTTCAACAACCTGGTACTCGCGACCCAGCGCAAGTTCGTCGGCCTCGTCGAGGCGCGGGCGAAGCAGCTGGAGGATGGCGCCGCGGCATAGGAGCCTCGGGGTCTGGTCAGAACACGGAAGCGCGCCGCCCGACATGGCGGCTGAGGAGGACTGAGATGGCGAAGGTCGAAGAAGTGATGGAAGCCCTGAAGGGGATGACCCTGCTGGAGCTCCGGGACCTGAACAAGGCGATCGAAGAAGAGTTCGGCGTCACCGCGGCCGCCCCGGTGGCCATGATGGCCGCCCCCGCCGGTGGTGCCGCCGCCGCCGAGGAGGAAAAGGACTCGTTCGACCTCGTCCTGACCGACTTCGGGGCGAACAAGATCAACGTGATCAAGGTCGTCCGTGAGCTCACCGCCCTGGGCCTCAAAGAGGCGAAGGACCTGGTGGAGGCCGCGCCGAAGACCGTCAAGGAAGCCATGCCCAAGGCTGAAGCGGCCGACGCCAAGAAGAAGCTGGAAGAGGCTGGCGCAAAGGTCGAGCTCAAGTAGTTCGTCCGACGCTCCCGCACGCCGCGTAACCCTCAAGGTCCGCGCGGGCTGCGCTCGCGAAGCGCCGGCCATCATGGCCGGCGCTTCGTCGTCTCGATCGTCGCTGCCGTGGCAGCGCAGGAAGGTCGTCCGGATGGCCGCATCGCCGCTGGAAGAGGGCGCCGCCCTCACCCTCGACTGGAACAAGCTGGAGCAGGTCGCCGCCGTCGGAGGCGTTGTCCCCTGCGCGGTTCAGGACGTCGGCACAGGCGAGGTGATCCTCGTCGCCTACGTGAACCAGCAGGCGCTCCAGGTCGCCGTGGAGACCCGCTCCGCCGTGTTCTGGAGCACCTCCCGCAACGAACTGTGGGAGAAGGGCAAGACCTCCGGCGAGACCTTTGACCTCCTCGAAGTGCGGGTGAACTGCGAGCAGAACTCGCTCCTCTACCGCGTCCGCCCGCGCCGAGGTGGGATCTGTCACACGAAGAACGCCGCCGGGGACGCGCGGAATTGCTACTACCGCCGCCTGGACTTCACCACCGGCGCGCTGGAGAACCTGGACCCGTAGCCCTTCTGCGTCCACAGAATCGAGGGCGGCGGACTGCCGCCCCAGCGCCCCCCGGTGGTAGCCTCTAGCGATGCATTGCTACGCGTGTGACGAACAGGCGACGCAGGAATGCGCCCGATGCGGCGCGCTGTACTGCGACAACCACGGCGGGGCCCTGTGCGACCGCTGCATGGATCCCGCTTCCGCCGTCCCCTCCTACCGCGTCTTCAGAGGCTCGCTCGCCGCGCTCCTGATCGGCTCCATCGTCGCCGTCTGGCTGCTCGTGTTGCCGCCCGCGCGCGCCGATCAAGACGGACCGCCTTCCTCCATCGCCAACCTCGTCCAGACGGGGACGCCGCGGCCGTCCGCCACGCCGCAGGCGACCACGGCGCCGGGCGAGTCGACCGCGACTCCGAGCGCGAGCCCTTCGCCGAGCACGACGCCGACGCCTTCGCCGACACCGACCGCCACGCCCACACCGACCGCCACGCCCGCACCGACCATCGTGCCAGGGCAGGCGACCACCTACACCGTGCAGTCCGGGGACACGCTGCTCTCCATCGCCCAGCGGTTCACGCCCGCCGGCGACGACGTGCAGGCCATGGCGGACGCGATCGCGAAGGCGAACAACATCACTGACCCACGCTCGATCCAGGTCGGCCAGAAACTCAACATCCCCGCCCGTTGATTTCCGGCCTGGCGTCGAGGCCCGTGCCGTCGCCTGAGCGCCTGCGCTACCCTCGCACCGGCGCAGGCCAGAGGGAGGCTCCGTGGACCCCGACGCGATTCCCGACGTGATTGAGGAGAACCCGAAGCACCGGCAGACGTTATTGCGGCGGGTCGCCGTCTACGTGCCGTCCGCCGCCGTCGCGACCGCGCTCTTCGTCTACGCGCTCACCGCGCTCCCGCAGTCGCTGATCATGGTCATCGTCGTCGCCATCTTTACCATCCCACTGGACATGGAGGCTGTCTCCGCCGTCCGTGACCTCTCCGCGCAGCCCGTCGTCACCGAGGGCCGCATCGACCGCAAATGGAGCAAGGCACGTTTCGCCTTCTTCGGCCGCGTCCACTACCTGATGGTCAACAGGAAACTGTTCGAGGTCGGCGCGGTCGCGGGCCTGGAACTCCAGCTCGGCGACCAGGTCCGCGTGGAGCACTGGCCCCACTCCCACATTCTTATCTCCGTCGCCCGTCTCACCGCCGCGCCACCGAGGTAGGGGCGCCGTGGTCGGGCTCGGGCGGCCAAGAGTGCGGGTGTCACTTCCCCCTTCGACCTAACACTGGCGTACGCGACCCTCGCGGACATGACGCTCATCGAGACCCCCGCGCCCGCGAGTCCGCCCCAGCCGGCGGTCTACCGCATCGGCGAGATGCCGGAGGCGGATCGGCCGCGTGAGCGGCTGCTCCGGCTGGGGCCCGGCGCGCTGAAGACGGACGAGTTGCTCGCGATCCTGCTGCGCACCGGCAGTGCGCGGGAGGATGTCCTCGCCGTGGCGCAGCGGCTGCTGGCCGAACGAGGCGGCCTCCGAGGGCTCGCGGGCAGCGACCTCGCCACGCTGGCGGAGATGCACGGACTCGGCCCGGCCAAGGCGACGACCATCGCGGCGGCGTTCGAACTCGGGCGGCGGGCAGCCCTCGAGGCTGGCGGGACGCAGGTGGCGGTGACGTCGCCCGCCGAGATCGTGCGGCTGCTCCAGCCGGAGATGGAACTCTTGCAGCAGGAAGAACTGCGGGTGCTCATCCTGGACACGAAACATCATGTCGTCGCGGCGCCCATGCTCTACCGGGGCACCGTCTCGGCCGCCCCCGGCCGTGTGGCCGAGGTGTTCCGGGAGGCTGTCCGCCGCGGCGCGGCGAAGGTCGCCGTCGCCCACAACCATCCGAGCGGCGACCCCGCGCCCAGCCGGGACGACATCGCCTTCACGCGTGAACTCGTGCAGGCGGGCCGCCTGATGGAGATCGAAGTCATCGACCATGTCGTGATTGGCCAGGGGCCGGGACGGTGGGTCTCCCTCCGGGAGCGGCGGTTGGGGTTCGACTGACGAGGTTCGACTAACGAGGTTCGACTGACGAGGAGTGTCACGGCCTGGGGACGGGCCTGTTACCATCGGCCTCAGGCGGTGGTGAAAGGCAGCCGGTTGAACTGGGTCGATCTGGTGATCGTCGCGATCATCGCGTGGAGCGCGTTCCGCGCGTTCCGTGCCGGTCTGGTCCGAGAGCTCACCGCGCTGGTCGCTGTGGTCGCGGGGATCTTCCTCGCGGGCGCGTTGAGCGACGACCTCTCCGCCAACCTCGACTTCCTGATCGCGGACGAGCAGACGCGCAACCTGGCGGCGTTCGTCGCGATCTTCGCGGGGACGTTGGTCGCCGGGCAGGTGTTCTCCGCCGTCCTCTCGGACGTGGCCGGGATGCTGCTGCTGGGCCCGCTGGATCACATCGCGGGCGCGATCTTCGGACTGGTGCAGGGTGTCCTCATCGTGCAGGTGCTGCTGATTGCCGTCGCTGTGTTCCCCGCCGCCGTCTCCGTCTCGCGCGCCGTTGATGACTCCCGGGTGGCGGACTTCTTCCTGGACTCGCTGCCCTCAGTCGACCGCCTGCTGCCGGAGCGGTTCCGCGACGCGGCCGGCCAGCTGCAGAAGTGGCGCGACGTGACGAGCCGGTTGCAACCGATCCCCACACAGGAGCAGATCCTGCCCGGTGTCCCGAGAGGCCAGGGCACACCGACGCCACAGCCCACCCCCGCGGGACAGCCTCGATGACCCTCCGTGCAGGCCCGCTCACGAGCGAAGGGCCTGCGCGGACAGGCATCGCCCGCCGTCCAGCCCGCCCGCCGCAGGGCGATCCCCGATCCGGTACACTCGCCACCACGTCGCTTCGCGCGGGTGCGCCTGCCGGGCGCGCCGGTACGCGGCCAGACGTCCGAGCCACGGACGGGGCAGCCGCGGGGACTGGGGAAACGGTGGCCATCCAGCGCCGCGCCCTGGTGCTGAATCAAAACTACGAGCCACTGAACGTGTGCTCGGTGCGGCGCGCGTTTGTCCTCGTTCTCCACGGCAAGGCCGACGTCCTGACGGAAGGCGAGGAGCCCCTGATCGGCGCGGAGGACGCGCTATATGTCACGCCCAGCGTGATCCGCCTCCGCCACTTCGTCCGCCGCCCCCACCCGCGCCCGCGCCTGACCCGCCGCGAAGTCTTCCAGCGCGACCAGGAACGCTGCCAGTACTGCGGCCGTCGGGGTGGCGACCTCACACTGGACCACGTCCTCCCCAAGCACCGAGGCGGGCCTCATGTCTGGGAGAATCTCGTCACCGCGTGCCGGGAGTGCAACCACCGGAAGGGCGGTCGCACGCCGCAGGAGGCGCGCATGGAGCTGCTGAAGCAGCCGGCGCGGCCCTCCACACACCCTGCCGTGCTGTTCGCGCCATACCTGGAGCGCTATCGGGAGTGGGCGCAGTTCGTCCTCGGCTGGGGGAAGGCGCCCGCGCAGACACTCGCGATGGACGGCGCGGACGCCGCCTCGTAGGCGGTTACGCCGAGGGCGTCCCGGCCGGCAGGTCGCGCTCCGCCACCCACCGCTCCCACGCCGCCCGCGTCTTCGCGCGCGCCGCTTCGAACCCCTTCCGGTCGCCGAAGTAGCCACCAAGGATCGCGGGGAACACGCGCATGCCGATCAGCAGCAGCGGCGCGTACACCGCGGTGCCCAGGATCAGGCTGTCCTTCAGCGTGGGGATGCCAAGGACGGCGGCCAGCGGCAGCACCATCGCGATCAGCACGCCGATATAGGCGAAGCCGTTCACCCACTGGCCTTCTGTCTTGCGCTGCGCGCGCAACGCCGCCGCGATCGGGGCTGGGACGACGTCCACGGGGCGGCGCGCAGAGGTCGCCTCACCGCAGTGTGGACAGGTCACGGTCTCGCGCCCGATCGGCGTGAAGCAGTTACCGCAGAAGGTGCCGCGTTCCGGCGTCTCACCGCGCGAGACGGCGACCAGGTGCGCCTCCAGCCGGGGCGAGAACAGCGGGCAGCCGTCGTCTGGTCGGTAGCGTTCCTCCGGCAGCGGCTCGTCCATCCGATAGCTCATGCGGCGCTCCTCACTCCAAGTGATCGCGCGAGGTCCGCGAGGACGGCGGCGATCTGCCCGCGGTATGCGGCGGCGCGGCCCGAGGTGGACGGGATCACCCATACCTCGGCGCCGTCAAGGTCGAGGGGCTGCCTGCCCCAGCCGTGGCGAGGGCGCATCTTCGGGTAGAGGTCGTCGAACTGACGCCCGCCCGTGAAGCAGATGGCGCGCGGCCGGGCGGTGGCGAGGCGCGCACGGAACGCCTCGACGCTGGCACGCACCTCGGCCGTCGTGATCTTCGTGGAGTCGGTCTCGACACGTTTGACGACATCGGTGAAGCCGATGCGGAACGGGCGGGCGTGCGCGAGCGAGAGGTCGTCCTCCGGCGTCACGAGGCGTGAGACGAGCGGCGAGCCGGAGAGGAGACGCCAGAAGGCGTTGCCGGGGTTGGCGTAGTAATGCCCGTGCCGTGCGGAGGTCTCCCCCGGATTGATCCCGACGAAGACGAGGTCCAGACCAGGCCGCAGAAGGTCCGGCAGCGTCGGCGGCATCTCGACCGTATTCACGTCGTTACCGCTGCGCGTAGGAGAACGACTCGTCGCCGAGCGCGACGCCGAGGGCCAGCGCCCCCATCGTGACGATGAGGAGGATCAGCGAGAAGAGGAAGGACTGCGACCGTGCGGTCTCCAGGGCGGGGCGTTGCTCCTCGTCGCCCGCGATCACCGCGTCCGACAGACGCGCGATCTTGCGTGCGAACAGGAAGACGTGCAAGACGATCAGCACGATGATCGTGGTGAACGCGCCCATCTTCGCGGCGAAGATCGGGCCGAAGCGGTAGCCCTGTGGGTCCGCCCGGATCGGCTCCGGCACGATCGAGTAATACTGGTAGAGCCCGGTCGCAAGCAGCACCACCAGGGCGATCACGGTGAGCTGTCCGAACCGGCCGGCGACCACTTTCACCACCCCGCGCCGCGTCTCTTCATTGCTCAGCATCCAGGTCGCGGGTGTCACCGCGTAAAACATCAATACCTGCGGCCCGAAGAGGACCGCCGCCGCGATGACGTGGATGATCAGCGAAGTTGTCTGCATACCGTCTCCGTCGGGCTAGGTAAGGGACGCGCCGAAGATGTCCCGCGTTACGATCGCCTGGTCGCGCTCCGGCCCCACCGAAATCATGTCGATCGGCGCGCCGATGATCTGCTCGATCCGGCGGACGTACTGGCGGGCCTCGATCGGCAAGTCGCCCAGCGAGCGCGCGTGCGTCACGTCCGCCTGCCAGCCCGGCAGGTCCTCATACACGGGCTGCGCGCGTTCCATCGCCGCCAGTGTGGCTGGGAGCGCCATCACACGGTTGCCGTCCACCTCGTATGCCACGCAAATCTTGATCCGTTCCGCGTGGGAGAGCGTGTCAAGGCGCGTCAGCGCCACGGAGGTCACACCGTTCAGCCGTGCCGTATACCGCGCGAGGACGCCGTCAAACCAGCCGATGCGCCGCGCCCGGCCCGTGGTCGCGCCGTACTCCGCCGTGCCGGCGACGCCACCGCCCCCCTCGCGGATCTCGTCCGCCTCCGCGCCGAACATCTCCGTCGGCATCGGGCCGTTGCCCACGCGCGTCTGGTACGACTTGTAGACCCCGACCACCCGCTGGATCGCCGTGGGGCCGAGGCCAATGCCGATCGCGCCACCCGCCGCGACCGACGCGGGGACGCTCGACGTCACGAACGGGTAGGTGCCGGTGTCCAGGTCGAGCAGCGCGCCCTGCGCCCCTTCGAGCAGGATCATCTCGCCGCGTTCGTCCGCCTCCTGCACGTACGCCATCGTGTCGGCGACGAACGGGCGCAGCCGCTGGCCGTACTCCAAATATTCCCGGTAGATCGCGTCGAACTCGAGCGCCGGGAGGCCATACAGCGAGGTGAGGACACGGTTCTTGTACTCCAATGCCGCCCGTAGCTTCTGCGCGAAGACCTCGCGGTCGAGGAGGTCCGCTACGCGAATGCCGATGCGGGAGACCTTGTCGTGGAAGGCGGGGCCGGTGCCCGTGCCGGTGGTGCCGATCGCCGCTCCGCCGCGCAACGTCTCGTCCGCACGGTCGATGATCGGGTGCCACGGCATGATGATATGCGCGCCCTGACTGACCATCAGCCGCGCCACGCTCACGCCACGCTCCGTCAACATCGCGATCTCTTCGAGGAGTTTCGCGGGGTCGATCACGCAGCCGTGGCCGATGATCGCGGCCTTGTCGCCACGGAAGATCCCTGCCGGGACCAGGTGCAGGGCGAATTTCCCCTGGTCGTTCATGATCGTGTGTCCGGCGTTATTCCCGGCCGAATAGCGCGCGATCACTGAGCAATAGCGCGAGTGGAAGTCGACGACCCGGCCCTTGCCTTCGTCGCCCCACTGGCCGCCAATCACCACCACGACGGGCATGAGATCTCCCGGAACACCCGGCACGAGCGGTACGGTAGACGTACCGGGCAGACGGTTTGCAGAGGGCACCACGGGGGTATCCCGATGGATGCTATCACTGGCCCCGGCAGGAGGCATCCGATGCGCGTGACGCTTGCCGCGGTGCGATTGAGGCGCCTTCTCCGCTTCCTCTTCATGATCGGCGCCCTCGCTGCCACGCTCACGCTCGCCTGCGACCGTGGCGAACCGCCGCCGACGAACCCGCTCGACGAGTCGCGTGTGACAGCGACTGCCGCGCCGGCGCCTGCTGGCCCCGCCGTCTTCCCGCCCGCGCTGGGCTCGACCCCGACCACGGGGGGCAGCGCAACCGCCACCGCTCCCCCCGACCCCGCGGCCGAGGCCGCCCGCGAACTCGCCGCCGGCCGCGCCATCGACGCCATCGCGGGCTGGCTCGGCGTCGCGAAGACGGAGTTCACCATCGACCGCATCGACGTCGTCGCATGGTCGGATGCCTGCCTCGGCGTCGACCGGCCGGGCATCGCGTGCGCCCAGGTCATCACCCCCGGCGAACGCGTGACGCTCCGCCACCGCTCCGGCGAGACGTACGAAGTCCACCTCGGCCCGCGCGACGCTGCCGCCTGGCACCCGCGCTACGAGGCGACGCGCACGGTCGCCGCCGTCGACCTCGCCTCCGGCCTCGTCACGCTCCAGCCCCTCGCGGGTAGCGATGAGATGGGGACGCGCCATCGCTCCGTGCCAGGCTCAATCGTCGGTGGCCTCAAAGACTTGAAGGCGGGTGACCGCGTCCAGATCGCCGTCGCCCCGTGGCCCGAACGCAACGCCGGTGTCGGCGCGATTGTCTGGCTCGTCCGTGCGCCGTAGGCAGTATCGAGGCTAGCGCACCCGCTCGCGCCGCCCGATGGCATCGGCAAGCGCGATGAGGGCGCGGGCGCGGCGCACGGTGCGACGGTCGACCAGCCGGTCGGTCGTGGGCGCCTCGATCACCTCACCAGCGACGACGCCCGTCCACGCGCCGGACGCGCGCACCCGTTCCCATTCCGTCATGATCACGCGGGCGATGGCGACCTCGGTCGGATCGGGCGTGAACAGCGCGTTCATCCCGCGTGTCGCGGTCTCGTCGTGCAGGGCGACGCCGGCCGCGCCGAAGTCGTGGGCGCGGGCCGGGAGCGCCGTCCACTCCGGGCGATGCGCGTCGAGGGCCAACACCCACGGCAGCCGTGCGGTGTCCGCGTGGATCGCGACGTCCGCCATCGCATGGTCGTACAGCGTGCTCGCCCGCTCGCCGAGGCGCAGGTCGACGCGCAGCCCCTCGGCGCTCAACGCCACGGCGGCATGCCGGTCGACGGCATCGAGGATCCTCGGCAACGCGGAAAGCCCCTCGGCGGAGTCGATCTCCGGGATGAGGCGGATGCCGCCGGGGGTGAGGCCGAGCCGCATCTCGCGCTTGCGGATCTGCACGTCGGCGTCCCGCGCGTCCTGCGGCATCTCGGTGCCGCTCAGCACGAGCGCCGTCAGCCATTCCCCGACGAGGGCGTCGAGGTCGGCCTCCATCTCGTGCGAGCGCGTGTCCGCGACGCGCGCGAAGACCGGCCGGCCCGTCTTCGCGATCGCCTTCGCGTGCTTTGCCGCCAGCGCGCGGGCCTCCTCGCGTTTCCCTACGACCGCGGGCCGTGCGAGGTCGATCACGACGGCGTCCGCCGCGGAACGTGCCGCCGCGGTGAGCGTGTGGCCGTCGAGGGCGGAGATCACCAGCAGGCTGCGCAGTGCGAGCATCGAGGCCCCTGTCTTCCCGAGCGTGACTGTCGTGAATCTACAGCGTGATGTCTTCCCCGAGCGGTGCGCCGGCATCGACGTCACGCAGGAAGTCGAGGACGGCCTGGTTCCAGTCGCGCGGGCGCTGGCTGGAAGTGCCGTGGACGCAGCCCGCGAGACGGACGACGCGGCGCTTCGGCAGGGCGTCCGCGATCCGCTGGAACCCCGGCAAGATCATCTCGTCCAGTTCACCCACGATCAGCAGCGTGGGGATGCGGAGTGTCCGCAGCGCCGGGGTGAGGTCGGGCCGCTCGCGCATCGCGCGCATGCAGCCCTCCATCCCCGGATCGCCCGCCCACTCCTCGAAAGATCGTGAGGGCGGACGTGGTGGCTCATTCCCTCGCGTCGTGGAGTCGCTGACGACGAGGGCGTGCGTGTCGTCTGGATGATCGGCCGCGTACTGCGTCACGATCTGCCCGCCGAACGACATCCCGGCCACGATTGCGCCGTCCGCGGCATCGAGCGCTTCGAGCAGCCCGCGCAGGTCGCCAGCCAGAGCCGGCATGGTGTACGACTCGATCTCGGCGGGTGCCGATGAGCCGCCGTGCCCGCGGGCGTCCCAGCAGATCAGGCGGTATTGCTGCGACAGGACGTGCATCTGCGGATACCACATCTCGAGGCCCACGCTGAACCCGTGCGACAGCACCAGCGGTCGGCCGTCGCGCGGCCCCCGCTCGTCGTAGCGGATGCGGATACCGGAGGGCAGTTCAACGTGCGGCATCGAACCTTCTCCCTGTCTTTGCGGCGGCAGTCTACGCCCCGGGCTGGAGGGTGACGTTAGGCGTCTCGCCGCATGGCGCGGGGGAGCGCCGCACGGAGAACGTCGATCGCCTCAGCGAGCAGTGTGGACTCGCCGCTGGTGGTGCGCTTCCGCACCTTCTGCAGCGCGAGGACGACGAGCAACTGGTAGGTCTCAGCCTCGCGCACGTCGCGGATGACGCGGCGTGGTTCATAGCCCTCGAGCAACGTGTGAAGGGCGCCCCAGCCGCGATGGGCGGCGTGGTAGTAGGCGAACGAGGCGAGGTCGAACGCGACGGGGACGATGGCGGCGTCGCCGAAGTCCATCAGCGCGGCGAGGCGGCCATCGCGCACGAGGGCATGCGGGCCGTAGAGGTCGGTGTGACAAAGGCCGGTCTGCACCTCCGGGTTGGCATAGCGCAGCAGCGGCTCGCGCAGGTCGCCGAGCGCGCCGATGAGGTCGGGGGCATGCCTCGCGATGGGGTGGCCGAGGAGAGCGCGGCCGTCGTAGGGCCACTGCTGTCCCCAACGAGAAAGGATGCCCTCGGTGGGGGTGGTGGTGCGCCCGTGGATCGCGTCGGCGCGGTCATCGAGGAGTCCCCGGCCCTCGGCGGGGAGGGCGTGCAGCAGCGCGAGCAGCCTCCCAAGGTCGCGTACCGCGTCCGGGTGACGCCCGGGGTCCAGCGGCTCACCTGCCGCGAGCGCGAGCACCTGCCATGACCAGCGCCCGCCAAGGGGGTCTCGCCCGATGGTGGCGGAGCAGGCGACCGACTCGGGAATAGGGGCGGTGGGGTCGGCCTCGTGGAGCGCGAGGTGGATGGCGTAGCGAGCAGCGAGGTTTGCGGGTGTGTCGCGGTGGAGGGCGTCCCGTCCGTCCGGAGGAATCTCGACGAGGACGGCGACCTCCCGCCGCCCGGCCTTGACGGCCCAGGCGACGCAGGTCATGCCGCGGCCCAGCGGGCGTACCTCGCCCGGGGTTTCACCGGTCGCTTCGCGGGCGACGCGCGCCACGGCGGTCGCGTCCGGCATCAGCCCCAGTCCGCCCCCCGTCATCCCCGCCTCCGCCCCGAATCGCGCACCGGTTGCCCTCGCCCCCTAGAGTACGGGCGGCGCAACGGCCTGGAGGGGACGTGCGCATGCCGCGCCGCGGTCGCGCTCAGGGGGTATCGAATGGCTACAGCAGCAGAACTACGTCAACAGTTGGCCGCCAACCGGGCCGCATTCCGCGAGGCGCTGAGCACCCTCGGCGGGAAGTGGGAACAGGCGGCTCCCGATGACGAGTGGACGCCCCGCCGCATCGCGGAGCACGCCATCGGCGCGGATGTCCTCTTCGCTACCCGCATGTTCGAGGCGATGCAGGCGAAGCCCTCCGACTGGGAGCGCCAGCCTCTGGAGACCCTGGAAGCGGCCCTGGCACGTCTCGATGCCGCCGCGGCTATCGCCGACCGGGCCTACCGGTACATCGAGGATCACGACCTCACAAAGGCTGGGAATCCCTCCGGGGACTACCCGAAGACGGTAGAGGGCATCCTGCAGAACGCCGTCGACCATTTCGCGGAGCACGCGGCGACCCTCAAGAGCCGCTAATCGGTGCCCGGCTGGGTCAGCTCCGAGCTGGCGAGCGTCCGAAGCCTGGCGAAGGGCTCCCGGACGCTTGCCGCTGCGGGTCACGTCCGCCTACGATCCTTGGACGCCCTCGGACTGCGGTGGTTCGGTGCGGCGTATTCCTGATGACGTGACGAGGTTTCCCGAATGGCCCACTCCCGATCCGCGCGCAAGCGCATCCGCCAGAACGAGCACCACGCGGCGATGAACAAGCCGATCCGCACTCGTGCCGCGCACGCCCTGCGTGACGCCCGCATCGCCATCAAGGCGGGTGACGCCGAGGCGGCGGCGACCGTCCGGATGGCCCAGTCTGCCCTCGACCGTGCCGCGCGGCGCAACATCATCCACCCCAACGCGGCGTCCCGCTCGAAGGCCCGCCTCGCGCGCGCCCTCAAGCTGATGCAGACGGCCGCCTAACAGCCCTCCCTCCACCGGAGAGACGCGTCGGGCCCCGCAAGGGGCCCGTTTCGTGCTCGCCGGCACTGGTGTCGCCTCCATGTCGGCCCGATGGCACCCTGGCCTCGCTTCGTCCTGATTCCTGGTTCATCCCTGGGTATCCCTACGTGAGTGTCCCGACGGAGCGCGGGTGCGATACTCCCTGCGCGGGACAGCCGAGCAGAGCCGAGAGCAGACGCATGCGCGCCACCATCTTTCACGCCCCCGGCCGCGTCACTGTCGAGGATCGGCCCACGCCCTTGGCCGGGTTCGGCGAAGTCCGCCTGCGGATGGCCGCCGCCTCGCTCTGCGCCTCCGATGTCCGTGTCTATCGCGGCGAGAAGTACGCCCTGCCCGGCGTCATCCCCGGCCACGAGGTCGCCGGCGTCGTTGACCAGGTCGGCGCTGGCGTCACCGGCATCGTGGAGGGCGACCGCGTCGTCATCTGTCCGATCGTCGCCTGCAACCGCTGCCGCTATTGCCTGATCGGCCGTCGCAACCGCTGCGTCGCGCGGAAGACCCTCGGCTATGACCTCGATGGTGGCTTCGCCGGCCACATGGTCGTCCCGGCCGCGATCGTTAGCGCCGGTCACGTCATCCCGGTTCCGTCCGCCCTGCCGCTCGACCTCGCCGCGATCGTCGAACCTTCCGCCTGCACGCTGGCCAGCCTCGAACTCTGCGAGGTTGGCGCGGGCGCATCGATGGTGATCATGGGCGCGGGGCCGATGGGCCTGCTCCACCTCATCCTCGGCCGTGCGCTGGGCGCGGGCCCGATCATCGTGAGCGAGCCGGTCGAGGAGCGCCGCGCCATCGCCCGGCGCTGGGGCGCGGATATCGTGCTCGACCCGGGCAGCGAGGATGTCGCGGGCGCGGTGCGCGACGCGACCGGCGGCCTCGGCGCGGACGCCGTCATTGTCTCGGTCGGCCTCGGCGCGATGGTCTCGCCCGCGCTCTCGCTCGTGCGGCCGCAGGGCACCGTCAACCTCTTTGCCGGCTTCCCGAAGGGCGCGCCTGCCGTGCCGTTCGATCCGAACCTCGTCCACTACGGCGAGGTCATCCTCACCGGTTCGCAGAACGCCACCACCGATCAGTACCGCCGCACTGTCGCGATGCTGGGCGCTGTGTCGCACATCGACGAGGTCGTCACCAACCGCTACGGCATCGAGCGGGCGCCCGAGGCGTACGAGTTGCGGCTGGCGCTCGCCGGGCTGAAGTCGCTCGTCCAGTTCCCTGGCGTCGACCCGCTGTTCCCGACCGGCTCCGCGGGGGCCGCGTGAGTTTCCTCCGGCGAGGCGACGGCGGACGGCGCGACGAAGCCGCGCGTGACCTCGCCGATTCGCGCCGCCTCGAAGCGACCCGGCTGGGCGACGCCTTCCGCACCGAACGCATCCGGCGGGGCATCTCGCTGGGCGACGCCGAGCGCACCACACGCATCAACCGCATCTACCTCGAAGCGATCGAAGAAGGCCGCCTCGAGACGCTGCCCGCTCCCGTCTACACGCGCGGCTTCGTCCGTCTCTACGCACGCTTCCTCGGCCTCGACCCGGACGCCGCCGTCGCGATGATCCCTGATGGCCTGCCGCGCCCGGCTGGCCTGGAGCCGATGCCCGGCATGCGCCGCACCGCGCCACCGGCCGTCCCGCTGCCGTCGTTCACGCCGCCGGTGATCGCCGCGATCATGGGCGGGCTCGTCCTGTTGGCCGTCCTCGTCTGGGTAGTGCCGAAGGCATTCGGCGGGGGCGATGATGCGACTTCCAGTGACGCCGCGCCTGCGGACAGCGCCCCCACCGTCCGCAGCGGCGAGGTCCCCAACCTCGTGGGCCTCGCGCGCGACCAGGCGACGAAAGCCGTGACTGATGCCGGCCTGACCCCGCTCGTCTTCGAGGCGACGAACGCCGCGCCTCCGGGGCAGGTCTTCCAGCAGTCGCCCGCGGCCGGCACCGCCATCGCTCCGGGTGGCACCGTCACGCTCTTCATCTCCCAGCCGCCGCTCCCGGGCACGGCCACTCCCGCGCGGACGCCGGCGGCGACGCCCGTTCGGTGAGCATGATGTCATTATTGACACCGAATGGCTGGTGTCTATAATGGCACCAGCAAGATCAATCGACTGGGAGTGGGAACGCGGGCGGGCGAACAGTCCACGCATCGACGCGCTGCGAAGAGAAATCGAGTGATGCCGTACATCGTTGACCACGCCCTCCGCGTCGAAGCTGCTGTCGACGCGCCATACACGCGCGTGATCCGGCATGACCCATCGGACGGCGGATACTCCGCGTACGTTTTGGAATTGCCGGGCGTTTTCGGGGGCGGGGACACCGCGCAGGAGGCGAACGACAGTCTGGACGAGGCGATCCGGCTGTGGGTCGCCCATGAACTCGAGGCCGGGCACGACATCCCGGCGCCGTTTGACCCGGAGGGTTTCAGCGGCCGGGTCACGCTGCGCATGACCCCGTTCCTGCACGAGCGCGCGCACGTCCGCGCCGCCATCGAGCGCGTCTCGCTCAACCGCCTGCTGGAGATCGCGATCGCCGCCTACCTCGGCGAGCGGGTGGAGCCGGTCGCGCGCGAAGTCGATCCGTCCCGACGGGTCGCGGAGGACTGAGGCTGCAACGGTCCGCACCCGTAGACTGAGTGGGTGAAGTACCACCTCGTCACCCTCGGCTGCGCCAAGAACACCGTCGACTCCATGCGGCTGGAGCAGGCGCTGCGCAACGGACGGCACCTCGCGGTCGACGCGCCGGAAGACGCCGACCTCCTGTTCGTGAACACCTGCGGGTTCATCGACGCCGCGAAGGATGAATCGATCGGCGTGGTGCAGGAACTCCAGGCGGGGAAACGCCCCGGCCAGAAGCTGTACGTCGTCGGCTGTCTCACCCAGATCGCCGAGGCCCAGGTGCGGGACGCCGTCCCCGGCATCGATGGCGCGTTTGGGGTCGAGGCGTGGGACGCAATCGCGGCGGAGGTGGGCGCGGCGAGCGAGACGTACGACATTCCGCAGCCCGCCGCGATGTCGTTCGGGCAGCCCTCTGCCTACCTCAAGATCTCGGATGGCTGCGACCGGCCCTGCACCTTCTGCATCATCCCCACAATCAAGGGCGGGATGCACTCGATGGACACGCGCCGCCTGATCGCGGAGGCGCGCATGCACGCCGCGGCCGGCGCGAAGGAACTCGTCCTCGTCGCGCAGGATCTCACCGCCTACGGTGAAGACGAGGGCGGCCGCGACGGCCTCGCGGCGTTCCTCGAATCGCTCTCCGCCGAGGTGCCAGAGGTGCCATGGATCCGCCTGATGTACGCCTACCCCGGCCGTGTCACGCCTCGGCTGGCGGAGACGATGGCGGCGCTCCCGAACGTCGTCCCGTACCTCGACATGCCGCTCCAGCACGGCAGCGACGCCGTCCTGCGCCGGATGAAACGCCCGACCCTCGCGAAGTCACGTCAGAGCATCGAGGTGGTCCGCGCCGCGCTCCCGGATGTCGTCCTGCGCACGACCTTCATCGTCGGGTTCCCCGGCGAGACTGAGACGGAGTTCCGCGAGATGCTCGATTTCGTGCGCGAACAACGTTTCGACCACATCGGTGCCTTCACGTACTCGCCGCAGGTGGGCACGCCCGCTGAGACGATGGGCGAGCAGGTGCCTGAGTCCGTGAAGCAGGAGCGTTACGGCCGCCTGATGGAACTCGCCCAGGAATTCTCGCTTGCCTCCAACCGTCGGATGGTTGGCCGTGAGATCGACGTCCTCGTGGAGTCGCGCGAGCCCTCCAAGTCGGCGGGCGGGGACGCGATCGTCGTCGGCCGTACCATCCGCGACGCCCCCGAGGTGGACGGCCTGGCTCTGCTGAAGGGCGCCTACCCCGCCGGCTCGATGGTTCGGGCCGTTGTCCGCGGCGCGTTGTCCTACGACCTGCTCTGCGATCCAGTCGAGGCGTTGGCCCCGACCTTGAATATCCGTGCCGCCCGCCCGTCGAGGGGGGCCGGAGACGCCCGGGTTCGGCGTCGGCGCTCCTAACAGCGAGCGGTGAGGGCGCTTCCTTCAGCGCCGATGAATTCAGCAGCTTGGAGCCAATTCCGTATGACTGGTGAAATTTACACGGATTTTACGTGAAAGTTGTCACAATCACTTGCGGGCGGGAACCTCTCAGGTGCACACTACGTCTATCAAGTGATGGCGGGCACAAAGTCTCGGAACGGCCGAGCTGGCCCCACCAATCACAAGCGGACTGCTCAGGGTGTAGGCCTCGGGTGGTCAGGAAGAAGGACTCAGATGTTGGACACCAAGGACTTTTACAACTCCATTTTGGTACGCGGTCGGCGCTCGAACCCGACGTTCGACCAGGTTCGCAAGGAAGCCCGCGAGGTGAACTACGCGCGCTTCTCGGCCAACCTCTACCGCTAAGGCGGCAGACTGGGCCGGCAGGGCTCCCTCCCCCTCCGGCCCACGCTTCGGCGAAAGAACGGCCCCCGTCCCCGCGGGGGCCGTTCTGCGCCCCTCCCCCGAGGTCATCGCGGCAGTGTCGGCGTGTGGCCTGCGTCGCGGCGGGAGCGAGCGCCACGCCGCGCGCGGGTAGACTCTCCTCACCCCCCATACGGAAGGCGAGTCTGTGGCCGACGCCCCTCCGCCCTCCAGCATCCCCCCTCGTGGCGCGCAGCGCCCGAACAGCGAGGGGTTCCGGCGCTTCATCGAGCGCGCGCCCGACTCCGGCGCGGGGCGAGTCCTCCTCGGGTCGGCGTCGATCGTGGCGGCCGGGTTCATCCTTTCGCGGATGCTGGGCCTCGTCCGCTCGGTCGTCATCGCCCGCGCCTTCGGCACCGACCCCGAACTCGCTGCGTTCTGGGTCGCCTCGCGGTTGCCCGACCTCGTCTTCCAGTTGCTTGCGGGCGCGACGCTTTCCGCCGCGTTCATCCCCACGTTCAGCCGTGTCCTGTTGCGCGGCGGCGAAGATGCCGCCTGGCGGCTTGCATCGAGCGCCCTCAATATCATCGCGACCGCGACCCTGGTGTTGGCCGCGCTCGCGTTCGCCCTCGCGCCCACACTGGTCCCGTTGCTCGCGCCCGGCCTGGGCGAAGCGACCGGGCAGCAGGAGGAGCTGCGGGCGCTGGCGGTCCACCTCACACGGTTGATGTTGATCTCGCCGCTCTTCTTCGGGGCGAGCGGGATGGTGACGGGCATCCTCAACGCGCGTCACCACTTCCTCGCGCCCGCGCTCGCGCCCGTCTGCTACAACCTTGGCATCATCGCGGGGGCGGTCTTCCTCGCGGACAGCCACGGCGTCGACGGCCTCGCATGGGGCGTTGCCGGCGGCGCGGCGGCGCATCTTCTGGTGCAGGTGCCCGCGCTGCGTTCGAGCGGGATGCGCTGGACGCCGTCCTTCGACCTCTTCTCGGACGGCGTGCAGGAGGTGTTGCGGTTGATGGGCCCGCGTGTCCTGGGGCTCGCGGCCTCGCAGTTGAACTTCCTCGCCGCGATGTTCTTCGCCTCGTTCGTCTCCGACGAGGCGATCAGCGCGCTCAACTACGCCTTCCTGATGATGATGATGCCGGTGGGCGTGGTGGGCATGGCGATCTCCACCGCCGTCTTCCCCACGCTCGCCCAGCACGGCGCGTCGCAGGACACCTCGGCGCTGCGAGTCGCGGTGTCGAAGTCGCTCCGCCAGATCCTCTTCCTCGCCGTCCCCGCCTCCGCCGGCCTCATCATCCTGGCGACGCCCACCGTGCGCGTGCTGCTCGAACGCGGCGCGTTCGACGCGGAGTCCACGCGGCTCGTCGTCGCCGCGCTCGGGCTGTACGCGCTCGGCATCGCCGCGCACAGCGGCATCGAAATCCTGAGCCGCGGCTTCTACGCCGTCGCGGACACGCGCACCCCTGTCGCGATCGCCGTCACTGCGATGCTGCTCAACCTCGCGCTCTCCGCCGCCCTCGTCGCCCCGTTCGGCCTCCGAGGCCTCGCCGCCGCCGCCTCGATCACGGCGTTCGTGGAGTTTGGCCTGCTCCTCTGGGTGCTCTCGACCCGCTTGGGCGGCCTCGAACGGCGGGCCCTGACTCGGACGGTTGGCAGCACGCTCGCCGCGACGGCCGCGCTCTCGCTGATCATGGTGGGTGCGCTCATGGCGCTTTCGCTCGCTGGAGTCAGTGACACCTCTATGCTCGGCTCGTTCGTCCACATCGCGGTCGCCGGTGTCCTCGGCCTCGTGGCATTCGGCGTCGCCGGCTACCTCGCCAACCGCGACGACCTGCGGATGGTGGCGAGGCAATAGGCGGGTAGTGTCCTAATTAGGACACCACCCATGGGTTAGGACGCCAGCCACGGCAACCACGAGGCGGGCGGCTCCGTGACGGGGATCGGGGAGAGCGCGCGCAGGCGTGCGATGGCGCCCGGGAGTACTTCCAGCAATCGGTCCACATCCGCGTCCGTGTTCTGGCGGCCGAGGGTGAAGCGGAGCGAGCCGCGCGCGAGGTCGTCCGGCACGCCCATCGCGACAAGGACATGGCTGGGTTCAACGGAGCCGGTCGTGCAGGCAGAGCCCGAGGACGCGGCGATGCCCGCGAGGTCGAGCGCGAGCAGGATCGACTCCCCTTCCACGAAGCCGGCACAGCACGAGACGTTGCCGGGGAGCCGGTGGTCGAGGTCGCGCGGCCCGGTGATCGCGAGCAGCGGGACGCGGCGCGGGAGTTCCTCGATCAGTCGCGCCTGAAGGTGGCGATCGTGCGACAGGTCAGCCTCGCGGCGTTCGGCGGCGATCGCGATCGCGCGCGCGAACCCCACGATGGCGGCGGTGTCCTCGGTGCCGGCGCGGAGGCGGCGCTCTTGCCCGCCGCCGAGGATCTGGCCGGCCAGCGGTGTGCCCCCGCGGAGGTAGAGCGCGCCCGCGCCGCGCGGCCCGTACAGCTTGTGGGCGGTCACGGTCATGAGGTCGACGCCGAGCCGGTCGACGCTCACGCCGAGGTGCGCGGCGGACTGCACGGCGTCCGTGTGGACGGCGGTACGTGGGTTCTTCGCGTGGACGAGACGGGAGATGGCCGCGATGTCGTTCACCGCGCCGACCTCGTTGTTCGCGTGCATGACGGAGACGAGGACGGTGTCGTCACGGACGGCGGCCTCGACGGCGGTGGGGTCGACGCGGCCGTCCGGGCCGGGCGCGACGCGGGTGACCTCGGCCAGGCCGTCGCGTTCCAGTTGTTCGGCCGGGTCGAGGATGGCGTGGTGCTCCACGGCGGAGATGACGAGGTGGCGGCCTCGCTGTCTCGTGGCGCCAAGGACGCCCCGGAGGGCGAGGTTGTCCGCCTCGGAGCCGCCGGAGGTGAAGACGATCTCCTCGGCACGCGCCCCCAGGTGAAGGGCGACCGTGGCGCGGGCGTCGTCGATGGCGCGGCGCGCCTCCTGTGCCTCCACGTAGATGGAAGAGGGGTTGTGCCAGCGGGTGGTGAGGTAGGGCAACATGGCCTCGACCACGGCGGGGTCGGGGGGCGTGGTCGCCGCGTGGTCCAGGTAGATGCGCGCGGGGCGCTGCGCGGTCATGCCCTGAGGATAGGACTTCCCGTTCCCCCCCGGCCTGTTCAGCCTCCAGGAGCGGAGGAGCCCGGGGGCCGAGAACCGCGCATCCCTCGCCGGGTAAACGGACGTGGTAGCAAACGATCACGTGCCCTCGTACCATCGAGGTGATGGCGATGAACGGGATTGACGGGACACGCGAGCAGATCCTCGCGCTCTTGCGACGGCGAGAGCGGATGGGTGTGGACGACCTCGCGCGCGAGTTGAAGCTCGCGGGCGCGACGGTGCGGCGCCACCTCGACCTGCTGCTGCGGGACAAGTATGTGTCGGTGGCGCCGGAGCGCGGTGGCGCGGGGCGGCCTCGACATATTTTCGCGATCACGGACTCCGGATCGGAGTTGTTCCGCCAGCACTACGTGCGGATGACGCGACGGCTGCTGAACGAGATCGTCTCGTTGAGCGCGGACGAGACCGCCGGGCGCTCCGGCGCGGAACTGGCCGACCTGATCTTCGTCCGCATGGCCGAGCGGCTCGCCACTGAGTACCGCGCCCGTGTGGAAGGCGACACGCTTGCCGACCGTGTCCGCTCGGTGGCTCGCCTGCTGTCTGACGAAGGCTTGGACTTCGAGGTCGTGGAGGCCGCGGACGGCGCGCGCCTGCTCGGGCGCGGTTGCCCCTGCACCCGGCTGCTGGGCGAGCACGACGGCACCTGCGACCACGACCGCGTGCTGCTCTCTCGCATCCTGGGGGTAGATGTGCAGCCGCTCAGTGCGGAGGCGCTCCCACGGGACTTCGTCTGTGGCTACGTCGTGCCGGCTTCCACGCCCCGGTCGCCGATCGAGGCGGCGCGGGCGGGGGCGTAGGGGCGTGCCGCGGCGGTTCACCGTCGCTATGCCGGTGGGTTATCATTTATGAGCAGTCCGGCGGCCTGGCCGTCGAGGACGTTGGAGGTCTGACATGAGCATTCCCGGCATGGGCGCGCCGATCACCGCCAAGCCGCAACCCGCCCCGGTCGCTCTCGGCCCGGCGGTGACGATGACGGAGCGCGCCGCGACGAAGGCGAAGTCGCTCCTGGAGGCGAAGGGGTATCCGGACGGGATGCTCCGCGTCTTTGTCGTGGGTGGCGGTTGTTCCGGCTACCAGTACGGCATGGCGATCGCGCCGCAGGCCGAGGCGGACGACCAGGTAGTGGTCCTCGACGGCGGCGTGAACGTGGTCATCGACCGCGAGTCGATCCCGATGATCTCCGGCGCGGAGATCGACTTTGTGGAGGACCTGATGAAGTCGGGCTTCACGATCTACAACCCGAACGCGGTCTCCGCCTGCGCGTGCGGCTCCTCGTTCCAGACCGGCTCGAACCCGGGCACCCCGCGCCCCTGCTAGACGCTCGCTTCGGTTGACCGCATCGAGGCCCCGCCCGCGCGGGGCCTCTTGCCGCCTGAGGGCGTACGCGTCGCGGTATCCTGCGGGCGCGGATGCGAGGGAGCCGAGGATGCAGGCCTGGATCAACGTCGGCACGCCGGAGAACTTCGAGATCCTGCGGAAGCGCAAGTTTGACCTCTCGCCGTTCAAGGCCTCGCGCCGCCGCCAGACGGCGGAGATGCAGCCGGGCGACCGGATCGTCTACTACCTCACCGGCGTCGTGCAGTTCGGCGGGGTCGTCGAGGTGACGGGGCCGGTGCGCGAGGAGACGAAAGACATCGGCCTGCACTCCGAGGTCAAGGAGGAAGAGGACTACCCCTTCCGTCTGCCGACGAAGCCGGTGGTGATCGCGAAGCCGGGGAACTATGTGGAGATCCGGGAGATCACCGACCTGCTGGAGAAGACTCGCCCGTTCGGGCCGAAGAAGCTCGGCATGTGCTTCCGCGGCAACGTCCACAAGATCTCGCAGCACGACCTTGACGTGATTGAGCGGCTCGTACGCGAGCGGGCGTAAGGCGACGGCGATGCAAGAGCCCACCCCTCGACGGTTGACGCGGAGCGCGGAACGACGCGTCGGTGGTGTGTGTGGCGGGATCGCGGAATACTTCGCGATCGACCCCTCACTGGTGCGGATCGTCGCGGTAGTCCTGCTGTTGATCGGGCCGCTCGGCGGGATGACCTTCCTCGGCTACGTCGTGCTGTGGATCGTGCTGCCGGAATCGTCGACGCCACCCGTGGCGCGGACGGACACACAGCGGGACGTCGGTGAGACGGGGCTGATCATCGGGATCGGTCTGCTCGCCCTTGGCGCGTGGCTGCTGGTGGGGCGCCTGAGCTGGATGGGTTGGGGGATGATGGGCTGGGGGACGGGCTGGATGCAAAGGGGTTGGTCCCCCGGCTTCGTCGCCGGCCCGCTGCTTCTCATCGCCATCGGCCTGGTCGTGGTGATGTGGTCGCGACGCCAGCGACCGTAGAAAATTCCGTAGCGATCGAGGTGTGTGGTGGTTGAGACGACGACCGGCGCGCACCTCTCACTGCTGGTGGGCCGCCTCCTGGACAACTGCGCGCTGAGTCTCCGTGACCTGACGCACGAGCAGATCCATTTCCGCGCCGCGCCGGCCTCGAACTCGATCGCGTTCGAGATGTGGCATGTGGCGCGTACCGTGGACAACGTGATCTTCTTCGCGTTCGACCGGGAGCAGCCGGTCTGGCTGCGCGACGGGTATGAGCTGCGCTCCGGCCTGCCGAAGACGGCCCAGGGTACCGGCATGACGCCCGAGGAGGCGTACGCGATGCGCTTCCCGGAGCCGGAGGAGCTCGCCGGGTACATCGACGCGGTGAAGGCGGCGGTGCTGCCTCGGCTAGAGGCGGCGACGCAGGAGTATCTGGACGGTCTGACGACGATCCGTCCGTGGGGCGAGCGCTCGCGTGCCGAGCACGCGTGGCAGGTGCTGGTCGCCCACGGCAACGGCCACCTGGGCAGCGTGACGATGGCGCGCGCCATCCTCGGCTACCGGGACGTGATTGGCCTCTGAGGGCCGCCCGAAGCCACGTGCTAACCTCCTGATTCGGAGGGGCAACGTGCCCGACGATCTACCTGCGCACTTCCCTACTTCGACCGGCCGGCCGGATGCGTCGCCGTGGCGGGAGTGGGGATCCGAGACCTTCGACCTGGCGCGCGCTTCCGCCCGCCCAGTCCTTCTGGTCATCGGCGGCGCCTGGGACGGCGCGGACGCGAGGCTCGACGCCGCGCTCGCCGGCCCGCGCCTCGCCGTCCTGGTAGGAGAGCGGCTGGTCGCGGTGCGCGTGGACGCTGAGGAACGCCCGGATGTGGCGGCCCGCTACGGTCCGGCACCCGCCGTCCTGGCGCTGACCCCGGACGGCGAACCGTTCGACCGCGCCGAGCCCGACCCCGAGGCCGTGCTGACTCTCGCTACCTCCGCGCTCGCGCGGTGGGACGGCGACCGCGAGGACGTGCTGTCCGAAGCGGAGACGGCGCGCATCACGCGTGCCGCCGCAAGCGCCGCGGGCGCGTACCGCCGGCCTTCCGCCGCCCTGACCCCCGCCGTCCTCGACATCACGCTCGACCTGCTGGAGGCGGCGGAGCGTGAGCATGACCCGGCCGCGCAGTCCACCGAGACGTCACGGCTGTGGCGGTACGCGCACCATCGGCGGCGGACGCCCGGCGCGATCGAGCGGGCCCGGACGGTGGCGGGGGCGGCGCTGCGCCGCGCGTCGCGGCCGGGCTCCATCTGCCGCGCGGATGACATCGGCGACGCGCTGCTCGCGGTCGCGGAACTCGCGCGGGAGGACGGCGAGGTGGCTGAGTCGTCCCGCGGGCTGGTCGAGGAGGCCGTGGCGTTCCTCGATGCCGCGCTGGGCGATCCTTCCGGCGGGCTGCGCCACGCGCTGCCGCCGGCGGGCGCGCCCGTGTTCGCGGATTCGTGCGCGCGTGCGGCACGCGGGCTGATCGAGGCGGGTGCGGCGTTCAACCGGCGCGACTGGACATCGCGCGGGCTGCGCGCCATCGAATTCATCGCCTATCGGATGCGCGCGGGCGAGGCGGGCGTCTACCACGCGTGGGACGGCGATTCGCGCGTGCTCGGGCTGCTGGACGACCAGGTGCAGACGCTGCTGGCGTTGCTCACGGCGTACGAGGTAAGCGGCGCCGGTTCATACCTCGAACATGCGCGGAGCCTCGCGCGGGTGCTGGAGCGCGGCTGGTGGGAGCGCGGGCACGGGTTCCTGGACACGGCGGAGGGGCACGAAGAGATCGGCCTGCTGGCGGAGCCGCTCGTCCCGTTCGCCTCGAATGTCGCGGCGGCGGAGGGATACCTCTGGCTGGCCCGACTCACCCATGACGACCGTTTCATCGACCTGGCGATGCAGACGCTGGCGGCGATCGCCCCGGGGTTCGAGACGCGCGGCGCGGGGGCGGCCTCGTTCGCGCGCGTGGTGGACCGGATCCTGACGGCGGAGCCGGAGGTGAAGGTGGTGGGTGAGTACCCGGTGGGCGAGCCGGACCGGGTATCCGATCCGCTGCATCGCGCCGCACTCCGGCTCCCCGTGCCCGCGCGGACGGTGCAGCGGCTCTCGCTGGCGGCGGACGCCGGGCTGATGCGTGACCTCGGGCTGCCGGTCGACCGTCCGCGCGTGGCGTACGTCTGCGCCGGCCGTGACTGCTCGGCGCCGATCACGGACGCGGAGGCGCTGGTGGCGGCCGCGTCTGCCCTCGTCGGTTTCAGCGACACCTTCGAGGATGACGAAGAGATGGACGGGCGGGGCTAGATCTCCGGCTCGCCGGAGACGGGAGGCTCATCCGGCGAGCGGGTCAGGTCGCGGATACGCTGGATCCGCCACATGGCGTCCAGGTCGCGGTCGGTCATCTCCTGCACCCAGGTCAGCACCTCGACCTCGCCGAGGAACGGATGGATGCCGACGTTGCGCCAGCGTCCGCCCGCGCTTTCGAGGGTCCAGAGCGTCTCCTCGCGCAGCGTGACGAAGTCGTAGAGCAGTTCGGCGACGTCGTCCATGTCGCTGACCTGTCCCGGGACCTGCCCCGCGCGGCGGGCCGCGATGGTGGAGCCGTCCACCCGGAGCATGGCTTCGAGCGCCTGCAGGTCCTCCCGCTCGGCGTCACGGAGGTAGCAGACGATCGCCGCGATGCTGGACTCCTCCCCCTCTGGTACGGCGAAGAGGACACGCTCGTCCGCGCCGGCGACGAGGCGGCTGATGCGGTGGCTGACCTCGCGCAGGGCTTTGACGAGGTAGCGACGGCGGTCGCCATGCACGGCGGAGATGTACTGCGGCATGATGCCGATGGTGCGCCTTCCGGGGCGGCGCGGCAACGAGGGGCATCGTAGTGGCGACGGGGGTGCGCGATGACGGCTGAGACTCGGCCGGGGTTGCTGGACCATCTGCTGGTGCGCGGGCCGGACGTGTCTGTCCTCGCCTCGTTCTACCGCGAGGTGCTGGGCGGGACGGTCGTGGAGGAGGCGCCGCCCCACTGGGCGCGCGTCCGCGTGGCGGACATTGACCTGGGGTTGCATGCCGGGGAAGCGGGAGGCGGCGCGCAGCCGCGATTCCGCGTGCAGAGCGTGGCGACGTTCCGGGCACACCTCGAATCGCACGGGGTGACGATCCCGGAGGGGTACCACGCGATTCCGGGCGGAGTGGAGCTCGACTTCGCGGATCCGGCCGGGAACCTGCTGGGTGTGGTGCAGTACGGCGTCACGCTGGCCGACCTGGGGTAGGCGCCTTCCCGGCGTCGTCACTGGCGCCGCGTTGACCCAGCGATCCCCCGCACCGACCATCGAGGCGTGAACGCCGCCTCCCTCCCGTACACGGTGCTGATCCTGCTGGTCGAACTGGCCGTCGGCTCGCTCGCCATGCTCACGGTGTTCGACGCGCGCCGGCAGGTGACGGTGGGGTACGTGAAGGCCGGCGCGATGCTGGTGTTGCCGCTCGCGCTCCTCGCTGCGTGGACGGTCGCCACGCTGGAGTCGCGTCCGGAGGTGGACGGGTACGCGCTGGCCGAGGGCTGGCTCCGCCCGTTCACACTGGCGCTCGCGGCCTTCGTCGTCTGCTCGGCCATGCACGCCATCGCCGCGTTCACGCAACGCCACCGGGCGGGGATCCTGCTGGGGGCGGCCGGCAGCGCCGCGGGCGTTGTCGCGTTGGTGCTGCTGGCGGGGTTCCTCGCGCCGCCGGCCTGGTCGTTCGTGGGCCTCGTGCTCTCAGTCCTGACGTCCACGGCGGTGCTGGGCGGGTCGCTGATGGCGATGACGTGGGGACACTGGTACCTGACGTCCGGCCGGCTGCCGAAGGAACCGATGGAGCAGATGACGCTGGTGGTCCTGGTATCGCTGGTGATGCAGGGGATCCTCGTGCTGGCGGGAGCGGCGCTCCCGGCGCGGGATGTGCCGCTGTCGGACGGCGCGGAGATCGGGCTGGCCGTGAACCCGGCGTTCTGGCTGCGGGTAGGGGTGGGCCTCGCCTTCCCGATCGGGGTGACCTGGCTGGCATTCCGGGCGGCGCGGATCCGCGGGATGATGTCCGCGACGGGCCTCCTCTACATCGCGCTGGGGGCGATCCTCGCTGGCGAGGTGCTGGCGCGAGGCCTGCTCTTCACGACGGGCAGCGCCGTCTAGCCTCACGTTCGCGTGCAGGTAGCCCATCGCGCTTTTGGTCACGCATTCTGGTCAGGCCAGGCGTACGATTGCGGCACCACCCCAACCGGGACCATGAGGTCAACGGTGAGCGACCGAGATTTCTCCCGAGGCCGGATGTCCGGCGATGATCCGGACGGTCAGCCAGATTCATCGCTTCGCCGTCGCGACCTGGATGTGCTCCCCTCCACGCTGGCTACCGCCCGCGCGCAAATCCGTGCGCGGCCCGGCGACGTAACCACTACAGGCGACGATCCTCGACGCGACCGGGCTATCGAGGACGCCGGCTTGATCGCGGCGATTGCTCGCGGAGAGGTAGACGCACTCGAGCGGCTGTATGACCGCTACGGGGCGCTCGTGTTCTCCGTGAGTCTGCGGGTCTTGCACGATCACCACCTCGCGGAGGATGTGGTGCAGGAGGTCTTCCACCGCCTCTGGCGGCAGCCGACCTCGTTTGACCCGGTGCGGGGGCGGTTCGCGTCCTGGATGATGTCCGTCACCCGCAACCGCGCGCTGGACGAGTTGAGACGCCGGAACCGGCGGTTCCGCTCCGAGGAGCGCGACGAAAATCCGGAGCGGGAGTTCGTCGACGGTGACCGCTTCGACGACCCCGAGGTGGGGGTGGCCCTGGCGGAGATGCGGACCGTGGTGCGCGCCGCGCTGACGCGGCTGCCGGCGGCGCAGCGAGAGGCGATCGAGCTTGCCTACTTCGGCGGGCTGACGCAACAGGAGATCGCGGAGCGGACGGGCGATCCGCTCGGCACGGTGAAGACGCGGATCCGTCTGGGCATGCGCCGGTTGCGCGTCGCCCTCGCGGAGTACGTGGATGTCGCCCCGCCCGCCCGAGAGAGGCTGGACGGGAGGGACGCAGGGGAGACGGGACGCGCGTGACGCCGGAAGAACGGGAAGCCCTGCTGGCCGCGTACGCCCTCGGCACGCTGAGTGAGCCGGACACGCGTGACGCGGAACGTCTGGTACGCACGGACCGCTCCGCCGCCGCGGAATGGCGCGCCTACCGCGAGATCGCCGACTTGATCGCCCTGGGGGCGCCCCAGCGGCAGCCCGATCCGTCCCTGCGCGAGCGCGTACTGTCCGCCGCTCGTCGTCGCGGTCACCCGTGGCGCCGGACGTGGCGCGAGCGGTACACGGCGCCAGTGGGTCTGGCCGCGGTGCTGGCGGTGGTCACGTTGTGGGCGGTCAAGTTGCAGGCGGATGTGGGATCCCTCCAGCGGCAGACGCGTGACCTGGCCGCGGTCATGGCGCAGAACGATCCGGCGACAGCGCGTGAGGTGAGCTCGCTGGGCCTGCAGCTGGAAAGCGTGCGGCGCGACCAGCAGACGTTGATCGCCGTGCAGGCCGACCCCAAGGTGCGGAAGGTGGTGCTGGAGGAGACGCCCTCCAGCCACGGCGCCGGCGGGCAGTACCTGTGGAGCGAGCAGGCGAACGCGGGTGTGGTCTCGCTGGACGGTCTGCCGCAGTTGCCGCTGGGCCAGCAGTACAAGGTATGGCTGGAAGACCGGCTGTCCCGCCTGATCCTGGACTCGACGTTCGTCCCCGACGCGCAGGGCAGCGCCCGCGTGGTGCTGGAGGCGAATCGGGTGGTGGAGCCGGTGCGCATCTACATCGTCGCGGGGAAGTCAGATGGACAGGATGGCCCGGTCGTCCTGCACGGGACGATCTGGCGCGACGACGGCACGAAGGTGCCTCACTAGCGCGGGCGCTCCGCTGACTTCGTGGCGCGTCGTGATTCTGCCGCTGTCTCGCGTGCCCGGTGCATCTGCTCGGTGTGGGAGGCCGCCAGCGCCTCCTCCGGCGTCTGCCCGAGGAGCCGGTGGTCGAGGTACCAGAAGATCTCCCGCAGGATCGCCGCCAGCGGGATGACGATAACGAGGCCGGTGAAGCCGGCGAGCGCGCCACCCAGGACCAGCAGGACGATCACCACCGCCGGATGCAGGTTCACCGCGTCGCCCTGCACATGCGGCACCAGCAGGTTGTTCTCCAGTTGCTGGACCACGAGATAGACGAGCGCGACCGGGATCAGCAGTTCGGGGGCGGTCGCCGCGACGATGATCAGCCCGGGCACCGCGCCCAGCCACGGCCCGATGATGGGGATGAGTTCCGTCACCCCGGCCCAGACGCCGAGGCCGATCGACAGGTCGACGCCCAGGACGGTCATCGCGACGCCCACGGCGGCGCCCACGATCAGGCCCAGGAACAGCTGCCCCCGGATGTATCGCCCCAGCAGGTGATCCGCGATGCGCAGGATGTGGCGGGCGTCCTCGCGCACCTCCGGCGGGACGGCCGTGAGGAGTGCGGGGATGACGGTGGGGCGGTCGCGCATCACGTAGAACATCCAGAACGGCATCACCGCGAAGCCGAAGATCGTGCCCGCGGTCGAAGTGAGGATGCCCACTGTCCGGCGCGCGGCCGCCTGGCCGGCGTTCGCGGCGGCGGAGGCGGCGTCGTCCGCCAGGCTATTCAACTGCTGCTGCACCTCCGGCGAGACGTTTTCGCGGTAAAGCCGTACCCACTCGTCTGCCTGCTCGCGCGCGTCCCGTACAAAGGAGGGCAGGCGGTCGACGAAGTGGTTGACCTGGTCCGCGGCGACCGGGATCAGGTAGAACCCGGCGAGCGTGAGCGCCCCCAGACCGACGAGGTAGATCAGCCCGACCGAAAGCCCGCGGACCAGGACGCGCCGCTGCTGGCTCACGCGCGGCTCGACGAGTCGGGAGAGGAGCCCGACGACTGGTTCCAGCGAGTAGGCGATGACGGCGCCCACGCCGAAAGGGATGAGCGCGCCTCGCGCCCGCCAGACGAGGAAGAAGAAGAAGGCGCAGGCCGCCAGCCAGAGGGAGAGCCGCAAGCGATCCTTCGTCATGGACGCATTGTGCCGTATGCGCGCCATCTGCGCGGTACTATCAATCGGTGGGCAATACCGCACAGCAGATCGAGCACGCCATCGCCGGGTCGGGCCGCCGCTTGACCGGGCCGCGGCGCACCCTGGCGGAGGCGCTCCTCACGCTGGGCGACCACTTTGCGGCGGAGGAGCTGCTGCAGGCGGCCCCGGGCGTGGGGCGGGCGACGGTCTTCCGGACGCTGCGGATGCTGCAGGAGTCGGGCCTCGTCTGCCAGGTCGTGATGGATGACGGGCGCACTGTCTACCGGCTGGGGTCGGAGGAGCACCACCACCACGTCATCTGTTCGGAGTGCGGGGCGGTCGCGGACATCGCCTCCATGCGCTTGGAGAAGGCGCTGGGCGCGATCGCGGTGGAGACCGGGTATGAGGTGGACGCGCACCGGCTGGAACTGTACGGGCGCTGTCCGGGCTGCCGCGTCGCGGCGATTTCCTCCACGTAACGGGTTGTCGGGCGGCTCTCCGCTCGACTACGCTCCCTTCACCAGTTGAGACATTGGCTCAACTTCCGCATTGCTCGGAGGCGGTATGGTGCTCGAAGGACGGCACGTCCCGGCCCGCGCGCCGCTGGCTGAACACCATCACGCCAACGCGGCGCTGGAGGTGCGACACCTCACCGCGGGCTACCCCGGCATGCGCCCCGCTATCGATGACGTCTCGATCCGCGTCCCCACCGGCGAGATCGTGGGGCTGATCGGGCCGAATGGCGCCGGGAAGTCCACGCTGTTCAAGGCGATCCTGGGCCTCATCCACCCGGCCCGCGGCGAGGTGCTGGCGTTCGGCCGCCCGGTGCGGGAGGCGCGTGCCGACATCGCGTACATGCCGCAGGTGGAGGAGGTGGACTGGGAGTTCCCGGTCTCCGTCCTGGATGTGGTGATGATGGGGCGCTACCACGGGCCGCGCCCGTTCCTCGGCTGGTCGCGGGCGGACCGCGCGGCGGGACTGGCGGCGCTGGCGCGCGTGGGGCTGTCGCCATACGTGGCGCGGCAGGTGGGGCAGCTGTCCGGCGGGCAGCGACGCCGGGTGCTGATGGCGCGGGCGATCGCGCGCGGCGCACGGTTGCTGCTGCTGGACGAGCCGTTCGCCGGCCTCGACGCCGCGGTGCAGCACGACCTCCTCGCGATCCTCGACGACCTCGCCTCGGAAGGGCGCAGCATCCTCATCGCCACGCATGACCTCTCCTGCGTCGCGAACTCATGCGACGAGGCGATCTGTCTCAACCGGCGCGTCGTCGCGTCCGGCCAGCCCGGCGAGGTGCTGACGGAGGCGATCCTCACCGCCACGTTCGAGCGTCATCTCCTCGCCATCCCTCAGGCGATCGACGTCGTCCGCATCGCGGACGACGAGCACCTGGAGACGCACGAGCGCCAGGTGACCCGATGATCGACTGGCTGCTGGAGCCGTATCAGTACGAGTTCATGCGCCGCGCGCTGCTGGTGCTGCTGGTGACGAGCGTGGTCATGGGCGTCGTGGGCGGGTTCGTGGTCCACAAGGGGCTGGCGTTCTCCGGCGACGCGCTGGCGCACGCCACGCTGGCGGGGGTCGCGGTCGCGTTCGTCGCCGGCGCGAGCGTGGGCCTCGGCGCGCTCGTGGCGGCGGTGCTGACGGCGCTGGGGATCGGGTGGACGCGCGACCGGGCGCGCGTCTCCGCGGACACGGCGATCGGGATCGTGTTCGTGGCGATGTTCTCGCTGGGGATCGTGATCCTCTCGCGCCGCGCGTCATACACGCCGGATCTGATGTCGTTCGTCTTCGGAAACATCCTCGGCGTCTCCGCGGGGGATGTGGTCGGGTCGGCGGTGCTCGCCGTGGCGCTGTTGCTGTTCGTCGGCGCGTTCTACCGGGAGCTGCTGCTGGTGGCGTATGACCCGGCGATGGCGGCGACGACCGGGGTGCCGGCGAAACTGTTCCAGTACGCGACGCTGGTGATGGTGGCGGTGGCGGTGGTGGTGGCGCTGAAGGCGATCGGGATCGTGCTGGTGAACGCGATGTTGTTGATCCCGGTGTCGACAGCGGCGCTCTTCCTGCGCCGGCTGCCCTCGATCATGGTGGCGGGCGCGTTGATCGCCTTCGGGTGCGCCGCCACCGGGCTGCACCTGTCGTACTACGCGGGGGTGGCCACCAGCCCCGCGATCGTGCTGGTGGCGTGCGCTGTCTTCCTCGCGGTCCTCGCGGTCACCTCGCGCCGGGGTGTGCGGCTCGTCGCGGCGGCCGAGGCGGAGGCGTCATGACGGCTGGCGGTGCGGGCGAGGAGCACGACTGGTTGGCGTTGCCTCGGATGCTGGTGTCGCCGGTCTACGACATCCTCGGCTTCTCGATCACGGACGGCGGCGAGGGCTGGCTGGAGTGCACGCTGGTGATCCGGGACGAGTTGTTGAACTCGGACGGCGTGCTGCACGGAGGCGTCTGGATGCTGGTGGCGGACTCCGCCCAGGGCGGCGCGGTGCGGACGCTGCTGACCCCTGAGGAGCGGACGGCCACGGTGCAGTCCGACTTCCGCTGGCTGCGCCGGCTGGAGGGCGACCGGCTGCGCTGCGTCGGGCGGGTGGCGCGCCGGACACGTCAGGTCTGGCACACGAGCGTGGAATGTTTCGATGTCGCGGGGACGCTGGTGGCGACCGGCACCGGGACATTCGTCGTCGTCCCTCGATAGGACACCCCTCGCGATCCCTGATTGAGCGGGTCGGTGCTCCCGGCTATGGTGAGGGCGCAGCGCGCCCGCGCGTGGAGGGCCGGCGATGGCCGACGACCCCGCCCCGTCCCCCAAGCGCGAACGCCCCGATCCGAAACAGGTCGACCGCAGGGCGCGCTTCCAAATTCCCCCGAACCGTCCTCCCAAGCAGGATCCCGCCGTGCGTGTGGGCAATTGGGACGAAGTCTCCTTCCTTTTCGACCCTGAGGTCGCGAAGGTGGAGGCGAACCGTTGCATCCAGTGCCCCGCCGCGCCCTGCACCAAGGCATGCCCCGTCCACAACGACATTCCCAGCGCGCTCTGGCTGCTGGAGCAGGGCAACTTCAACGGCGCGGCTGACGTGTTCCGCGAGACGAGTGAACTGCCGGAGATGTGCGGCCGCCTCTGCCCGCAGGAGCGGTTGTGCGAAGGCCACTGCGTCGTCGGCAAGAACGCGCTTCCCGTCGCCATCGGCAAGCTCGAGACGTTCGTGACGGAGTGGCAGCGCGCGCATGGCGGCCCGCCGGCGTCCGCGCCGGTCGTGAGCACGGGACGTCGCGTCGCGGTCGTGGGCACCGGCCCGGCGGGCATCGCCGTCGCGGAACGGCTCGCGCGGCTGGGGCACGCGGTCGTGATGTACGAGGCGTGGCCGGAGCCGGGCGGCGTGCTGCGCTACGGCATCCCGGATTTCAAGCAGAACAAGCCCGCGGTCGACCGGAAGTTCGCCGACCTGCGCGCGCTCGGCATCGAGGTCGTGACCGGAGTGCGCGTGGGCGTGCAGATCTCATGGTCGACCGTGTGCGCCGGGGTGGACGCGGTATTTCTCGGCATCGGTGCATCCGAGGGTTCGCTCCTCGGGATCACGGGCGAGGACGCCGAGGGCGTGATCACGGCGACCGAGTTCCTCGTGCGCTCGAACCTGCCGCCCGAGCAGCTGCCGGAGTCGCTGCGCGCCCCGCTCGGCTCCCCGCGGCGGGTGGTAGTCGTCGGTGGCGGGGACACCTCGATGGACTGTGTGCGGTCGGCGCGCCGGCTGGGCGCGGCGGAGGTGACGCTGATCTACCGGCGCACGGAAGCCGAAATGCAGGGACGCATCGAGGAACGGAAGCACGCGACGGAGGAAGGCGTGCGGTTCGAATACCTCGCCGCCCCGGTGGAGGTGTTGTGCGACGCGGACGGGCGCGTGCGCGGACTGCGCTGCCAGCGGATGGAACTCGGCGAGGCGGACGACACGGGCCGCCGCCGCCCCCGCGCCATTCCAGGCTCCGAGTTCGACATCGACGCGGACCTGCTGGTCACGGCCATTGGTTACAACGTGGAGCCGGAGTGGGGGCAGATCCTGCCCGATCTGGTGCGCGACCGCTGGAACCGGTTCGTCGCCGACCCGGAGACGATGCAGACGAATCTCCCGGCGGTCTTCGCCGGTGGGGACGCGGTGAACGGCGCGGACCTCGTCGTCACGGCGCTGGCGGACGGCCATCGCGCGGCGGCGGCAATCGATCGCTACCTGCGCGAGCTCGGTCCAGTCAGGTCGCCTGTCGCTCCGTCCGACGCGCGCGGCCAGCGTTTCATCGGCGACTCCTCGCTGCTCGGGTAGCCTCGGCACCTCGGGGCCGCTGGTACACTGACGATCCAGATTTCACCACGCGAGGTGAGGACACGCGGCCGGTGACGGCGGCGTCCGAAGGGGGATCCATTGGCATCGGTCAGCGTGGGGCAGGAAGCCCCGGACTTCACACTGGTCAACGAGGCGAACGAGAAGGTCACGCTCTCCGAACTGCGCGGGACGCCGGTGGTGCTCGTGTTCTATCCGTTCGCGTTCTCCGGTCTCTGCACGACCGAGATGTGCTCGGTGCGCGACAACTACGACAACTGGATCGCGAAAGGCGCGAAAGTCTTCGGGATCAGCCGGGACTCCCGCTTCGTCCAGGCGGCCTTCAAGAAGCAGGAAAACCTGAACTACAGCCTGCTCGCGGATACCAAGGGCAGCGCGGCCAGCAAGTACGGCGTATGGAACGAGGCCGCCGCCGCCGCCGAACGCGCCACCTTTGTGGTCGACCGTGACGGCAAGATCGTCTACTTGGTCCATAACGGGTTCTCGGAGGGGCGCGACCACTCCGTGGTTGAAGAGCACATCAAGTAGCCATATCGAGTAAGCCACATCGAGTACGCAGTCAGTGCCTCCGCGGCATGACCTCATGCGAGCGCCGGGTGGAAACCCGGCGCTCGCTGCGTTAGCGTGAACGGGACGGAGGCGACCCATGGACCCTCGACTGTCCCGGACGCGCGACGGCGACTATTGCCCCGTCCGCGCCTCCCTTGCCCTCCTCGGCCAGCGCTGGGTGCCACGGATCGTGTACGAACTGCGGGGCGGACGGCTGCGTTTTAACGATCTGGCGGCGACGGTAGGCGGCTGCAACTCCCGCACGCTCCGCGATCGCCTGCGTGACCTGGAGGAGACGGGCCTCGTCACCCGTCACGAAGTCACGGCGGCGCCACCGTGGGTGGAATACGAACTGACGGAGCGCGGACACGAACTGGCGGAGGCCCTCGGCCCGCTCGCCTCGTGGGGCCGGCGTCATCTCTCCCTGGCGAGCGTTCCGGCGATCGTGGAGTGAGCGCCGTCCTGACGTTCCAGACCCTCGCGAAAGGGGACGTGATCCCGTTCCCCATGACCGTGACCACCGCGGAGATCGAGGGTTACCTCTCAGCAACTGGCGAGGACCCCACGTGTTGGACAGACGCGGCGCCGCCGCTGCTGCTCGCCGCGTTCATGGTGGCCGGGCTGCTGGAGCGCGTGACGATCCCTCTCGAAGTGATGCACACGGGCCAGGAGATCGAGGCGCGGCGCGTCGTGCGGCCGGGCGAACCGCTGGACGTGCGGATCACCGTCGCGGCGCTCAGCCAGCGTCGCGGGGCGACCATCGCGCAGTTCGAGGCGGAGGCGTTGTCGGACAGCGAGGTGGTGTTCATCGCGCGTATCTCGGTGCTCGTGCCGCCGCCCGCCGGGGGTGAGGGATGACCGCGCCCGAGGTCGCCCCGGTCACGCGCGTCATCGACCAGGCGCGTGTCGACGCGTACGCGCGGTACGGGAAAGACCCGAACCCGATCCACCGTGAGACGCCCGAGGCGTACGCCGGGCCGTTCGGCAAGCCGGTGGCGCACGGGATGCTAGTGCTGGCCCTCGCGTCTGAGGCGATGACGGGGACGTTCGGGCGCGCGTGGGCGGAGAGCGGCACGCTGAAGATCCGCTGGCGCTCGCCCGCCTTCCCGCCGGTCCGCGTGACCGCGCGCTGCACGCCGAAGTCGGAGGCGGACGGCCTGCTGACCTACGACGTGGTGTGCGAGGACGAGGCGGGCGAGCCGCTCCTCACCGGCACCGCCACCGTGCGCCCGTGACCTCGGCGTCCGCGTCCGACGGGGCGTTCGCCGGCCGCATCTACAACCAGATCTGCTTCGCCTGCGGCGACGCGAACGGCCACGGCCTGCACATGCGCTTCGAGCGCGACGGCGAGAATGCCGTGCGCTGCGTCTACGTCCCGAAGCCGGAAGACCAGGGCTTCCCCGGCGTGGTGCACGGTGGGATCGTCGCGGCACTGCTCGACGAGTCGATGGCGTGGGCGATGTGGGCGTGGGACCGCGCGCTGGGCGTCACGGCGAAGATGGAGACGCGCTACCGCCGTTCGGCCACGCTCGACGGCCCGCTGACCGTGCGCGCGCGCGTCGAGTCCGTGCGAGGGCGCCGGATCGAGGCGCGGGCACACATTGAGGACGCGCAGGGCGCGACGATCGCGGAGGCGACGGCGGTCTTCATGCGCTTCACACCCGAAGAGGAGCAGCGCGTCTCGATCGCGATAGGCCGGGGCGAGCCGTCAGTTGAAGGCTAGCGCGCGGGCGCGGACTCGCCGCGCGGGCGGCCGACGGTCTCACGCGCGATCACCAGGAACCACAGGCTCGCGACGCCCATGAT
>QZJI01000012.1 GCA_003599735.1 Dehalococcoidia bacterium
ACCTTTGTCGTCGTCTGACCTGGCACTGGAGGAGCCACCCTTGCCGCCACCTTTGTCGTCGTCTGACCTGGCACTGGAGGAGCCACCCTTGCCGCCACCCTTGTCGTCGTCTGACTTGGCGTTGGAGGAGCCGCCCTTGCCGCCACCCTTGTCGTCGTCGCCTGACCTGGCACTGGAGGAGCCACCCTTGCCGCCACCCTTGTCGTCGTCTGACCTGGCATTGGAGGAGCCGCCCTTGCCGCCACCCTTGTCGTCGTCTGACCTGGCATTGGAGGAGCCGCCCTTGCCGCCACCCTTGCCGTCGCCCTTGCCGTCGCCCTCGTCGTCGCCCTCGTCGTCGCCCTCGTCGTCGTCAGCACCGTTTGAGGTGCTGCCCGCGCTGTCGTCCGTTGCTGACGTGGCCGAGGTCGTGCTGTCTGGTCCAGGTAGGGGAGGGCTGCTCGCGGGGTCACCAGAGCCTGAGTCTGTGGCGGGGAGCGGCTCCTGAACCGGGCTCTCAGCCGACGTTGTTGGGGCGCGGACGTTCGTGACGTCTGCGGTCGTCGGGCGCCGCATATCCGCGGCGGCGGCCGCGCTCGTCGAGGCAGAGACGATTACGGTCGGGGACGAGATGCCGGCTCGTGGCACCGTGGTGGCGACCGGTGGTGTGTACCCCACGGCGAAGTCGACTGGGCTCGCGCCGGCGAGTGAAGGTACCGCCATGACGATCGTCGCGACGACCGCTGTTGTCATCGCGGTGATGGCCGCCGCTGGTGCGCTGTTATTGTCCGCGAGGACGGGGGCGACTTCGACGGGGACCCACCGCATCAGGGTGTCCGCGGCGCGTTGCAGGCGCTCCATCAGTCCGGTGAGGCCCGGGAGCGCGAACATCCCCATCCGCCGGTAGAGCGAACGCCCCTGCGCCATCGCCCGCAGGCGCTGCGTGCAAGCGGTGCAACCCTTGAGGTGCGACTCGATGGCGTCGGCCGGTTCCCCGTGCAGCTCACCGTCCAGCAGCAGCGCTAAGCGGATGCCGGCCATGCCACATGGCGGCTGAATTGCGTCGATCGCCTCGTACAACTGCCGAAACCGCGTGCGAGCGCGGTGGACGCGCACCTCTGCGGCGTTCTTGCGGACGCCGAGGCGCCGCGCGATCTCCTCGAAGGGGAGCAATTCTGCTTCGCGGAGATGGAGGGCACGGCGATCGAGCTCGGGCAGCGCCCCAAGGGCCTCCCAGACGCGCCGGCGTTCATCGCGTTGTTCAGCGGAAGCTTCGGGGCCGTCGGCGGCATGGTCCACAGGTTCGTCGGCACCCTCGTCATCGAGGGAGTCTGAGGGTTGCCTGCGCGAGAGGAACGTCAGGCAGGCATTGCGCGTGATTGCGCGGAGCCAGGGGCGGAAGCGTGCTTCGTCACGAAGAGACCCCAAGGCCTGCGCTGCACGAACCCACGTCTCTTGAGTAACGTCTTCGATATCGTCGTGGTCGGAGACGAAGCGTCGCGCGACCTGTTCGATCAACGTGCGATGACTAGTGATCAGTTCTTGGAGTGCATCGGAATCGCCAGAACGCGCACGCTGGATGCGTTCAAGATCGGAACCCGCGCCGGGGAGCGGCTGCGCGAGGACCATGGAATCCTACTTTGAGGCGAACCAGTGACCATGGATTGAGCTAGATCCCGCCGCCGCCAAGCGTGGAGGTCAGCGTCAGAGCGCCGACCCGGCACAGGATAACGCATCGTCTGCGCGTCATGTATGCCCGTCTATGCCCATCGCCTGAAAAATGTCGGGAAATTCTGGCGACCGCTGTAAGGATCGTCATCGCAGCCAGTCTTCCTTACTGACAGGGATGGCGGGTGCCATCCCGGCGGGGGAACACCCCATAGACAGGAGAGACCAGATGACGAACTGGATGATCCGCGCGATGGGTGCGATGCAGCGCACGGCTGTCGAAGAAGAAGGCCAGACGATGGCCGAGTACGGGCTGATCCTCGCCGGGATCGCCGTGGTCGTCATGGCGACCGTGTTCTTGCTCGGCGGCGCCATCAACACCACCTTCACCGACATTCTCAACCAGTTCTAGCCGTTCTACTCCGGACCCTCCGGCGCCATGTGGGTGGGAGCGGGTCGCCGCCAGGCCGGCTCCCACTCACATGGCGCCGGAGGGGATTTCGAGGCCTCCATGCGCAGTCGACTCGACCTGAGATGGTCGATCCCGAAGGGACTGCGGCGGCTGCACCGTCCCTTCCATGGGGCTGACGGCCAGGCCACCGTCGAATTGGCCATCGTCCTGCTGGTGCTGACGACGATGGTGTTCGGCTCGCTGGAGATCGGCCGAGGGCTGAACACATGGGTGATCGTGACGCAGGCCGCGCGCGAGGGCGCGCGGGCCGCGGCAGCCCGATGCAGTGTCGATCCGGCGTGCGTCATCGATGTGGAGACGCGCATTACGGAATCGCTGGCCGGACTTGCGACGCCAGCGGCTGCTCGGTGGACACTGGCGCCAGGACCGTATCAGGCGGGCAATGGCGTCACCGTCTCGGTCGAATACGACGTCGCGCCGGTCGTCCCGCTCATCACGGCCATGATCCCCGGCGGGGTCATGACGGTGCGAGGCGAGACGACGATGCGCTTGGAGTAAGGCGATGAACCGCCTCCTTGCATGGATCCGCAGGATGCGTGCCGCGAGCGTCGACGAGTGCGGCACTGTGACCGTGATGTTCGCGCTGTCGCTTCCGCTGGTGATAGGAATGCAGATGCTCGTGGTGGATGGCTCGCGTGTTTTCGTGGAGCGTCGCGCGCTCCAGAACGCCGCGGACGCGGCGGCGTTGGCCGCTGCCCAGTATCTCCCCACCACCGATCCCGCACGCCTCGTCCTCGCGCGTGAGGAGGCGATCGGTTTTGCTGCCACGAACGGAGTCACGATTGGGCCGGCGGATATCGAGTTCACCACGGACACCACTCCGTTCGACCGAGTCACTGTACGTGCGCAGGGCTCTGCCCCGTTCTTCTTCGCCCCTGGCATCGGCATTAACACCGGCGCGGTCAGCAGCCTGGGGACGGCCCAGCTTGGTGTCGTCGGTGGCTTGATTGGAGTTATGCCATGGGGTGCGGTTGCCCCCGCGGGTGGGTTTGTCTTCGGGGAGCAGTACTGCCTGAAGCTCGGATCGAGTGGTGGTGGGGGTGTCTGCGACGATCATGATCAGGGCAATTTTTACGCCCTTGATATCGATGACAACGGGACATCGTCCGCTTCGACCTATCGTGACCTCATCATCTCTGGGTCGAATACGGTGGTCCGCGCCGGCCAGGTTAAAGACGTAGTGTCCGGCAATATGAACGGCCCCACGCAGCAGGGGACCGGATGCAGCGGTAACAGCGGCCGGATCTCTGGTGACACTTCCACTTTTGACGACATCGTCGTGGCGGATGGCGACTCTTATCGCGTACTCGACTGGAGCAGCCCGCGGCTGGTGATCATCCCTCGAGTCGAGTTCCCGGATAGCCAGCACGCGCTGATCCTAGGCTTCTCCGCCTTCTTCATCGAATCGTGCGGGAGCAATGGGGCGGTGGTCGGTCGCTTCATTGACACCGTGGTCCCTGGTGGCGAGTGGGCTCCTTACAACGCGGCCGTCGGTGCATTCGGCTCTCTCGCCGTGCGCTTGGTGCGCTGAGGAGGTCGCGATGGCCCTCGTGCGTCGTGTTGACCGTCTGACACTGCTCGCGCTGCTCCTCGCCATTGTCGCGGGAGTGGCGGCCTATGCCGCGCTCAGGACGCCCGTGGCCGCCGGTGCCACCGAGGAACGACGTCCGCTGGTAGTCGCGGCGCAATCCCTCGCCGTCGGAGAGCGGATCACTTCCCGTGCCGTGCGTGTCGAAACGATGCCGGCCGGCTCTCTACCGCGTGGTGTGGCCGTTTCACTGGACGAGGTGGAAGGGAAATACGCGACCCTGCCGATTGTGGCGGGCGAACCACTGCTCGCCGCGAAACTGTCGGCTGTTCCGCCAGGCAGCGGCCTTGCGGCGCTGGTGCCACCCGACCGGCTGGCCGTCTCCATCGCCGTGAACGATGTCATCAGCACTGGCGGACTTCTGGCGCCTGGCGACCGCGTGGATGTGCTGGGCGTGGTCTCCAAGGATGCCATCTCGTCAGCCGAGGTTGTCCTGCGCGACGTACCGGTGCTTGCGGTCGCGGGCACGTTGCTTGGCGCCGAGGCGGAGAAATCGCGCGGCAAGGCGGGTGCGGAGAATCCTCGGTCTTTGAACGCCACGGTCACCCTGGCGGTCACGATCGATGAGGCGCGCCGCCTGGTGCAGATGGATGAGATCGGAAAGCTCCGGCTCGCGCTTCGCGGCCGCACTCCGAGCAATCAGTGACCAAGCAAGCCGATGGTGGAGGCGAGCATGGGACGTAACACACAGGTGCTGCTGGTGGACGCGGATGCGGACCACAGAGAGATGTTGAAACGGGCGCTCACACAACGGTCGCTGGCCGTCGTCGGAGAGGCCCACTACGGCGTGGAAGCGTCACGACTGGCCGCCGCACTTCAGCCGGATGTCGTGCTCGTCCATCTGCGCGAGCCGTTCGCGCTCTCACTCCGCACGCTCGAAGCGGTGCAGGCCGCCGCTCCCTGCGCGACGCCGATCGTGGTCTCGCGTGACCTTGGACCGCAGGCGATACAGAAGGCGATGCTCGCCGGGGCACGGGGCTTCATCGGGAGTCCCGTGGTCGCGGAATCTCTGGAGGCGACCATCCTCGTTGCCCGCGCACGCCACCGGGGGCTGCTCGACCGTGCACTGGACCCCACGTCTTCAGCCGTGCCCATCGCCGGTGCCGTGCTCACGGTGTTTGGTCCGAAGGGCGGCGTCGGAAAGACCACCCTGGCGGCCAATCTCGCGCTTTCGATCGCGCGTCAGACCAGTGCCCCCGTCACGCTCGTGGACGCCGACGTGCAATTCGGCGATGTGGCGCTCTCCATGGGGCTGGACGCGCAGCGCACCCTGGGCGATCTGCTTGAGGCGATGGCGCGCGGTGAGACGCCTGATATCCGCGCATACCTCACCCGGCATCCCGCAGGCGTGGACGTGCTCGCGGCCCGTCACCGGCACGAACTCACCCCGGCTGCTGACCCCGAAGCCATTGCCGCGGTGCTGCGGGAACTCGCGCGGTCGTTTGACTTCGTCGTGGTGGACACGCCGGGCACCTACTCCTCGGCGGTGGCCGCCGCCCTGGACGAGTCCACCACCGTGTTGCTCGTCACTAGCGCAGATATGGCCAGCGTGAAAGACGCGCGGATGGCGGTCAGCGCCCTCCGACGCGAAGGATTTTCCGACGACCGCGTAAAGCTGGTCGTGAACCACGCGACCAACGCGAACTCCGTCACTGAGGCAGACATCGCGAAGACCGTGGGCTGCGAGGTGTTCTGGAGCATCCCGCATGACCGCGCGGTACCGGTGTCCACCCAGCGTGGTGAGCCGCTGGTGCTGGCAGACCCGCAGGCGAAAATGGCGAAGCGTGTACAGGCGATGGCGGCGCTGATCGGGGGAGCAGGGGAGGATGTCGATGCAGGCGGAGCGATGTTCGGTATGTTCAGGCGAGGGCGGTAGCGCATGCTGCGACGCCAGTTTCGTGGTGACGCACGCCCCCACGGGGACGGCGAGGCCCCTGCTGTCGCCCGCGTCGATGGAGGGGTTCGGGAGGTGTCCCGGAGTGACGCCAGCGCGGTGCCGGTTGCTCCGCCTGTCGAGTTCCAGGAGACGCGCCCGCTTCCGCCCGCGGTCGCGGCCCTCCGCGACCTCATCCACCGGCGGCTGATCGAGGAACTCGACCAGCAGCGGCTCGCCGGACTTCCGGCGGGAGCCGCACGCCGTGCCGTGGGGGACGCGGCGGGCCAGATACTCGCCGCGTCCCCGCAGACGGCTGTGGGTGAATGGCGTCAGCAGATTCTCGACGAACTCGCGGACGAGGTGTTGGGCTTCGGCCCCCTGGAACCGCTGCTCCGTGACGACAGCGTCACGGAGATCATGGTGAACGGGCCGGAAGACATCTGGGTAGAGCGGGGTGGGCGGCTGTCTCACTCCGCCTCGCGGTTCCGTGACCGCGCGCACATCATGCATGTGATCGAGCGGATCGTCGCGCCGCTTGGGCGGCACGTTGACGAAGGCTCACCGATGGTGGACGCACGGCTGCCGGACGGCTCGCGCGTCAACATCGTAGTGCCGCCTGCCGCGCCGGACGGGCCTAAAATTACGCTCCGGAAGTTCGCGCGGCGACGGCTGACACATGTCGATCTCGAACGCATCGGCACGCTGACGCCGGAGGCGACCGCCTTCCTACGTGCGTCTGTCGAAGCGGAACTCAACATCCTGGTCTCTGGGGGTACTGGCACCGGCAAAACGACGCTGCTCAACGTCCTGTCGTCCTTCATCGGTCTCCACGAGCGCGTCATCACCATCGAGGATCCAGTGGAGTTGCAACTCCAGCAGCCGCATGTGGTCTGCCTGGAAGCGCGCCCGCCGGGCCTCGAAGGCACGCGGCAGATCACCCAGCGTGACCTCGTGCGCAACGCGCTCCGGATGCGCCCCGACCGTGTGATCGTGGGCGAGGTCCGTGGTCCAGAGGCGTTCGACATGCTCCAGGCGATGAATACCGGCCACGATGGCTCGATCTCCACGGTCCACGCGAATACGCCACGAGACGCGGTGAGCCGTGTGGAGAACATGGTGCTGATGGCGGGGTACGACCTCCCCGACCACGCGGTGCGGGAGCAGATCGCCTCCGCGATCCAGTTGATCGTCCAGATCTCCCGCCTGCCGGACGGCTCGCGTCGGATCACTCATGTGACCGAGGTCGCCGGGATCGAAGGCCAGACGCTGCTGTTGCAGGACCTCTTCCTGCTGGAAGTCAAGGGGCGAGACGAGGCGGGGAAGTTGCTGACGCGCTTCCGCCCGACTGGCCTCCAGCCACAGTTCAAAGAACGGTTCGAGCGCGCGGGTGTGCCGTTTCCGTCCGAGATATTGCGACGGGAAGATTGGGACGAGCGATGACGTCCGCCTCCGTGCTTGCGCCGGCCGCCGCGCTGGGCACCGGGGCGCTCGTCTTCGCGATCACACGTGTGGCCGGGCATGTCATGGGCGGCGGGCATACACAGTCGCGCGCACGGCTGCACCGGATCTCGCAAGGAGGGACGGCCGTCGCGGACCTGGCGTCCGCGCATGCGCGCGTGATGCGCACACGCCGGGGGCCGGCCGCGCCGGTGTTGCGCGCCTGGATCGCGCAGGCCGGGATGGCATGGGAGCCCGTCGACCTGTTCGTGCTGACCGGCATGAGTGCCGCGGTGCTGGGGTCCCTCACGCTGTGGGTGACCCACACTGCCTCCGCCGCGCTGTTCGTCGCCGCGATTGGCGCGTCCGCGCCGTGGGCGTTGATCCACCGGAAGGCTGGGGCGCGCCGCGTGCAGCTCAACGCGCAAGTCGTAGACATGGTGGAGTTGCTCGCGTCCTCGCTGAAGTCCGGCTTTGGCGTCGTGCAGAGTCTTGACCTCGCCGCCCGCGAACAGCCCGAGCCGATGTCGATCGAGCTAAAGCGCGTGGTGCGTGAAATTCACCTCGGGAGCAACACTGAAGAATCGCTCGAACGGTTCGCACAGCGGACCGGCGACCCCGACCTGACGCTGGTGATGACAGCCATCCTCGTCCAGCGGCGTGTGGGTGGTGACCTGGGCGAGGTGTTGCTCAACCTTGCCGGGACGATCCGTGACCGCAGCCGCGTGCGTGGTGAAGTGCAGGCACTCACCGCGCAGGCGCGCATGTCAGCCTGGGTAGTGGGCCTGCTGCCAGTGGTGCTGAGCGCCGCGTTGTTTGTCCTGGCCCCGGATCACATCGGGCTGCTCTTCACGGACCCGGTTGGCCGTCTGATGGCAGGAGGGGCGCTGCTGTTGGAACTGGTCGGCTTCTGGATGGTCCAGCGCGTCGCCAAGATCGACTACTGAGGACACCGTCATGACGATCCTCGCCGCCGTCGCCCTTGCGCTGTCGCTGTTCTGTGCCGTCCTGGCGTTTCGGCCTCGCCGTCCCATCGCTGCCCGCCTTGAAATGGTGAGGGCGGCCGAAGGCGCGTCCGCCCCGGACGCATTCCACCGCGTCCTTCTCCCAGGGGCGGCGGCATTCTCGGCGACCGTACGGCTGCTGATCCCATCAAATGTGGTGCGTCGGCTTGCGCGCCTGGTCGAAGAGGCCGGGACTCCGATGCGTCCGGGGACGTTCCTGATGATCACGCTGGTATCTGGTGTCGGGCTCTCGGCGTGGATGGGGATGGGTGCGGTGCGTGGTGGGCTGGGACCACAGAGCGCACTCACACTCGCGCTCCTTTCAGGCGGTCTCGGGGTATTCGGCCCGGTGGTGTGGTTGCGTGGCCGTGCCGCGCGTCGGCGGCTGGCGGTGGAACGAGCGCTGCCGGACTTTCTCGACCTCGTCGTTGTCTCCGTGGAGGCGGGTCTGGGATTCGAAGGCGCGGTCGCCCGCATTGCGGAGCGTGCCGAGGGCCCGCTGGCGGCGGAGTTCCGCCGAGTGCTTGCGGATCAGAACCTCGGGGCGACGCGGCGTCAGGCGTTGCAGTCGATGCAGCAGCGCTGCCCCGCGCCCGGGATCGGCTCATTGGTGTCGGCCATCCTGCAGGCGGAGCGGACCGGGATGGGCATCGGCCAGGTACTCCGTGCCCAGGGCGACCGTCTCCGTGTGCGCCGACGTCAGCGGGCGGAAGAGTCTGCGATGAAGGCGCCGATCAAGATGCTGTTCCCGCTGGTCTTCTTCATCTTCCCGTCGCTGTTTGTTGTAGTGCTCGGCCCGGCCGTCCTCTCTCTCATGCGCTCCTTTGGAGGCACATAGTGTCCGGACAGTCCGCCGTCCGGGTGACCGAGGTAGAGGGTGGCCTGGTTCTCTGCCATCGTGGGGCGGTCGCCCGCACGCCCATCGCACGCCTGCGAGGACTGCTGGGCCGCGCCACGTTGTCGCCCGGCGAGGGCTTGCTGCTGCGTCCCTGCAATGGCATTCACACGTTGGGGATGCGCTTTGCCATCGATGTCCTGTTCCTGGATGCTGAGGGCCTCGTCGTCCGCGTGGAGCCGTCCCTCCAGCCTGGCCGGATGGTGCCGTGGGTCCGAGGTGCGCGGCAGGCGCTGGAACTGCCGTCGGGGGTCGTGCAGGCGGCGGGTGTCATCCCGGGCTCTCGTCTCCAGATCGAGGACGTCTCGCAGTGACGGCATGGTGGCTTCTGCTTATCCCCGCCGTGTTAGGTACATGCGTCGATCTCCGTGTGCGACGGATCCCCAATGCCATCGTCATCCCGTCGATCGTGGCCGTACTCCTCCTTTCATGGTTGCAGGGTGGGGGCTGGACGGCGGTGGCTGGGATGTTCGTCGCGGCGGCAGCAGGCGTCGTCGCGCGTGTTGCGGCGAGTGGCGGGTTTGGCGCGGGGGACGTGAAGCTGCTTGCGTACGGGGGGGCGGTTGTGGGGCTCGCCGGGGTCGGGTCGTTGCTACTCGGTACCGCCATCAGCGGAGGTGCGCTAGGGATCGCCTACCTGATGCGCGCTGGGCGCGGGGCCACCGTGCCATATGGCGTGGCGATTACGCTTGGATTGGGCCTAGCCCTCGCGACCGCCTCCTGACAGGCGCCGGTGTGTAGATTCACCTGTGTGAGGCATCACAGACGAGATTTGACGAACCCATACTGAGTGCATCCATTGGCGGGCTCTTTGCGTATCATCCACGAATCACTCTGGGGACGGCGCAATTCTCTCTGGGCGTCGCGATGGGTGCAGGAGGTGGATTCTTGGAGGAACGGAACTACTGGTCCAGGGCGCTTGAAAGAGGCGCGTCCCGTCGGACCGTCTTGCGCGGCGCCGGCATCGCGGGCGCCGGACTCGCGGGGGCGGCCCTCATCGGCTGCGGAGACAAGAAAAAAGACGATACGCCGGCCAAGGCAACGGCCACAGCGGCCGCCGCGAACGCTCAAGCCACGCCGAGTGACCCGTTCGCGAACATCAAACGGGGCGGCACTCTCAAGGGCACCCTGTCGGCGGACCCGGTCACGATCGACCCGTATGCGAACGCTTCGTTCACGGCGAAGGGCGCGGCGGGTTACAGCTACAGTCGCTTGTACAAGGTCGCGGCTCGCGGCGACAAGAACCCGTACGCTGTGAGCGTGGAGCCGGATGTCGCCCAGAGCGCGGAGTCCACGGACGGCCAAAACTGGACCGTCAAGCTCAAGAAGGGCGTGAAGTTCCACAACATCGCTCCGGTCAACGGCCGTGAACTGACGTCCGAGGATGTGATGTTCTCGTGGAAGCGCTTGACGGACGAGAAAGGCCCGAACAAGGACGCGGCGAAGGGCATCAAACTTGAGGCGGTGGACTCCCACACTCTCAAGTTCACGCTTCCGAAGCCCACGGCCACGTTCCTCGACTTCATCTCAGATTCCAACCTGCTCTGGATCCAGCCGAAAGAAGCGGGCGGCGGGTTCGATCCGAAGACGCAAATGATCGGCTCTGGCCCGTGGGTCATGTCCGAGTACAAGCCGAACGTTAAGTTCTCGTACAAGAAGCACGCCGACTACCACGACAAGCCAAAGCCGTTCGCGGACGGCGTGGATCTGGCGATCATCCCGGAGTACGCCAACCGACTGTCGCAGTTCCAGGCTGGGAACGTGCACTACGAAGGCGTGAACGCCAACGATGTGCTGCAGCTCCGCAAGGACCAGCCGAAGGTGCAATGGCGTGGCCTCCTGCCGGCGCTCCTGAGCTTCTTCTACTTCGAGAAGGCGGAGACCGCCCCGAACGCCCCATGGCGTGACGATCGGTTCCGCAAGGCCGTCTCCATGACTCAGGACCGCAACGCTCTGACAGAGGCCGGCTACAACGTCAAGAAACTGCAGGAAGCGGGCCTGGACGTCTCCATCCTGTGGAACAACGTGGTCCCTGCCGGCTTCGCCGCGTGGTGGCTGGACCCCCAGGGCAAGGACATGGGCCCCGCCGGGGAGTTCTTCAAATTCAACAAGGCGGAAGCCAAGAAGCTCTTGGACGCCTCCGGCTACAAGGGCGAGAAGATCCCCTTCATTTTCTCGAACAAGATCTACGGCTCCACCTTCGACTCTCTGGCCGAGGCGACCGCGAACTACCTGCGTGAAGGTGGCGTGAACGTCGAGATCCAGACCCAGGACTACGCCTCGGTCTACATCACACAGACGTTCCGCTCGAATTTCAAGGGCATCGCGTGGGGCTACGAGACCCCGTTCCCGGAGGTCGGCGGCTACTTCACGCGGATGTTCGGCGATGACCCACAGAACCACAGCAAGATCAAGGACGCCAAGATTACCGAGCTGGATGCCAAGCAGGCGGTCGAGCTCAACGCGGAGAAGCGTCGCGAATACATCTGGGAGATCCAGCGCGTCAATGCGGACAAGATGTACTACATTCCGTCCCAGGCGGGCGCTGGCGTCGGATGGACGGCCTACCGGCCGGAGGTCCGAGGCATCACCCAGACCCGCGCTTACGGCGGGGCGACGGAGAGCCTGACCAACTTCTGGCTTGACGCCTAACCGTCCGCCTGTAGGCGACGGCCAGACGACAAGACAAATAGAGGACAGACAGAGGGCGGGCCGCAAGGCCCGCCCTCTGTCTGTCCAGGGAACGAGATCACCGCCGCCGTCCCAAATAGTGCGGACTGGTGCCGAAGAACGCCTCGGCAGCCTCCATCAGCGTCTCGGAGCGCGAGGGGTGGGCGTGTACCGTGAGTCGAATGTCCTCCAGCCGCGCGCCCATCTCCACGGCCAGCGTCGCCTCGCCGATCAACTCGCCCGCACCCCGTCCGACGATGCCCGCGCCCAGCAGCCGCCCGCTTCCGGCCTGCGCGATCCACTTGGTCAATCCATTGCGGTCGGCGGCGGTGGCGGCCCGCCCGGACGCGCTCCAGGGGAACCGCGCCACCTCGATGTCGAGTCCGTGCGCTTGTGCCTCAGCCTCCGTCAGGCCGCACCAAGCGACCTCCGGGTCGGTGTAGATCACGGCGGGGATCGCCGAAGGCTCCCACACGCTTGGCTCTCCTGCGATCGCCTCCACCGCTACCCGCGCCTCGTGCGTCGCCTTGTGCGCCAGCATCGGCTCCCCCGCCACGTCGCCGACCGCATAGATCGAGGGCTCGGCCGTCCGACGCTGGACGTCTACTTCGACAAAGCCTCGAGGCGTAAGGGACACACGGGTCGCATCGAGCCCGAGGTCGGCACTGTTGGGGCGCCGGCCGGTCGCGATCAGGACACGGTCGAAGCGGGCTTCCTCCGTGCCGGATGAACCAGCCAGCGTGGCCCGTATGCCGCCGTCATCCGTTTCGGCCAGCGCCTGCACCGTCATGTGCAGGTGGATCCGTTCCACGGTGGTAGCGACGCGCTTCGCGAGCACTTCCACCAGGTCGCGGTCGGCGCCGGGCAACAGCCCGCCCGTCGCCTCCACTACGGTAACGCGCGAGCCGAGCGCGGCGTATACCGTGGCCATCTCGAGACCGATATAGCCCCCGCCGACGACCAGCAGCGTGGCAGGTACCTCGGGTAGCGCGAGCGCGGCTGCGGCGTCCCACACACGAGGTGAGTCGAGGCGGAGCGGCGGCGGGATCGAGGCAGACGATCCGGTGGCGACGATCGCGGCGTCGAACTGCACCTCGGTCAATTCGCCATCGTGCGCCACGCGCAACGTGTGCGTGTCTATGAAACGGCCGCGCCCCTGCACATACCGGACCTTCCGTGCCCGTGCGATCTGACCGAGGCCGCCCGTCAGCCCGCGGACGACGCCGTCTTTCCACGCCCGCAGCCGGTCGAGGTCGAGCGCCGGTGCGCCGAATGTGAGCCCAATCGCTTCCGCCTCCCGTGCCTCGGTGATCACGGCTGCGGCATGTAGGAGCGCCTTCGAGGGGATGCAGCCTTCGTACAGGCAGATGCCGCCTGGCTCGGGGCGCGTGTCGATCAATGTGACGTCCATCCCGCGTTCGGCGGCGAGGAATGCGGCCGGATAGCCTCCCGGCCCGGCCCCGAGCACCGCGATGCGCAGTCGGTCGGCCACGCTAGCCCTCCAGCGCCATCAACAGCGGGTTCTTGATCGCGTCGACGATCCAGGTCAGGAAGCGCGCGCCGTCTGCGCCGTCGATGACGCGGTGGTCATGGCCCAGCGAGAGCGGCATCAGCAGGCGTGGCTCCCACGTCTTCCGCTCGGCGTCCCACACCGCCGTCTGCTGTGCGCGGCCGAGGCCCAGCACGGCGACCTCCGGCCAGTTGATGATCGGATCGAAATGGCTGATCCCGAACGAGCCGAGGTTGGTCACCGTGAACGTGGACCCGCGCATCTCCTCTAGTGTCAGTGTGTTCGCCCGTGCTCGCTCCGCGATGCCGTTCAGTTCTACCGACAGCTCGATGATGTTCTTCTGGTCGACGTTTTCGATCTTCGGCACCACGAGCCCACGGTCGGTGTCTACCGCGACACCGAGATGGACGTACTGCTTCAGGATCAATTCGTTCGAGTCGATGTCCAGGCTGGCGTTCAGGCGCGGGTGTGCCCGCAGCGCGGCGGCGATCACCTTCAGCATCATCACGGAAATCGTGAGATTGCCGCCTGCGGCCTTTGCACGTTCCCTGAATCGCTGGCGCAGCGCCTCCATCGCCGTGATGTCCGCGCGGTCGTACAGGTGGACGTGCGGAATCTCAGCCCACGACTGCGCCATGTTGCGCGCCACAGTCCGGCGCAGTCGCGAGAGCGGCTCGCGCGACACGCCTCCCCAGTGCGTGAAGTCCGGCAGCGGGCGCGTCTCGAATCCATGGTGGCGACCCTCACCGCCTGCTCCAGCCGTCCAGGCAGATGGGGGCGTACTCCGCTCACGCGCGGCACGCTTCACGTCGTCATCCGTGATCCGTCCGCCCGGCCCGCTGCCCGTGACGCGACTGACGTCGACGCCCACCTCCCGAGCCAGCTTGCGGACAGACGGCGAGGCTGGAGTCACGCCGCCCGTGGGGGGTATCACCGGGGCCGATGGCGTGGGCAGGGGTGTTGGCGCGACAGGCGCAGGAGCTGGTGCGGCAGCGGGCGGTGCTGCCGCAGGTGCTGGGGGCGGGGCAGAGGCGGTGGCGGCCTCAGGCGGTGCTGCGGGCGAGGCTGGCGGAACGCCCGCGCCGACCTCAATTAGAGGTTGGCCGACGGGGATCGTCTGCCCCGCGCGGACGAGGACGGCGGTCACCGTGCCGGTGATGCCGGACGGAACATCAAGCGTCGCTTTCTCCGTCTCGATCTCCACGATCGGCTGGTCGATGGCGACCGTGTCACCGGGAGAGACGTACACCTTCAGCACGTCGGCCTCGGTGATCCCCTCGCCGAGGTCGGGCAACCTGAACTCCGCCATCGCGCCCCCCTCGTCTTTGCCTACGCCCGCGCCGGGTCGCCGCGCTCGGCGTCGATCCCCAGAGTCGCCCGCGCCTCGGCTGCGATACGCGCCGGGATTGTCTCTTCCCGGGCGAGCGCCGCCAGCGCCGCGAACGCAATGTGGTTGCGGTCGACCTCGAAGTGGTCGCGTAGTGCCTCGCGCGTCTCCGCCCGCCCGAATCCGTCCGTGCCGAGGGCCACGAGCCGCCCCGATACCCACTTCGCCACGCCGTCGGGCAGCGCCTTCAGGTAGTCCGAGGCCGCTACCACTGGCGTGCCATCGCCGAGGCATTGCGCGACGTACGGCACTCGCGGCGTCTGCTCCAGGTGGAGCAGGTTCCACCGCTCCACGTCCAGTGCCTCGCGCCGCAATTCGGTGTATGACGTCGCTGACCATGCGTCTGAGGCGATGCCAAATCGCTCAGCCAGCATTTCCTGTGCGCGCAGCACTTCGTTCATAATCGCACCAGACCCGATCAGATGGACCCGTGGTGTCGAGGCGTCTGCGCCCGCCGGTGTCATCGGACGGAAGCGGTACAGTCCACGCACGATACCGTCGCGCACGCCACCGCCCTCCGGTATCGCGGGCTGGCGGTAGTTCTCGTTACTGACGGTGATGTAGGTAATCCCATCCTCGTGTTCGTCCAGCATCCGGCGTGCGCCATCTTGCAACAGGACCGCGATTTCGAAGGCGAATGCCGGGTCGTAGGAGCGCATGTTCGGGATCGCGGAGGCGAGCAGATGGCTGTGCCCGTCCAGATGCTGCAAGCCCTCACCCATCAACGTTGTGCGTCCGGCCGTCGCGCCGATCAGGAATCCGCGCGCCCGCGCGTCGCCTGCCGCCCAGGCGAGATCCCCCACCCGCTGGAGGCCGAACATCGAGTAAAGGATGAAGAACGGCAGCATCGCGCGGCCGTGGTTCGCATACGACGTACCGGCCGCGAGGAACGAGGAGAACCCGCCCGCTTCGGTGATGCCCTCCTCCAGGACCTGCCCGTCGGTGCTCTCCTTGTAATAGATGAGGCTTTCGCGGTCGACGGGCGTGTAGCTCTGGCCGTTGTGGGCGTAGATGCCGAACTCGCGAAAGAACGACTCCATCCCGAATGTGCGCGCCTCGTCCGGGATCACCGGCACCACGCGCTTGCCGAGGTCGGGTGTGCGCAGCAGCCCGGCGAGCATCCGTACAAACGCCATCGTCGTCGACACCTCGCGGTCACCCGATCCCGCGAGGAACTCGGCGAATACGGACTCCTCAGGCAGTGGCAGCATCTCCTCGCGCACGCGTCGCTGCGGCAGGAAGCCCCCGAGGGCCTGTCGCCGTTCGAGGAGGTAACGCATCTCGGCGGAATTGTCGGCCGGTCGGTAGAGCGGGGCACGGCCCACCTCCTCGTCGGAGAGCGGCAGCGTGAACCGATCGCGGAACGCGAGCAGGTCGTCTTCGTCCAGATGCTTCTGCTGGTGGGCGACGTTGCGACCCTCGCCGGCCGTGCCGAGGCCATATCCCTTGATCGTCCGCGCGAGGATCACCGTCGGTGCGCCTCGATATGTCGTCGCGGTGTGGTAGGCGGCATACACCTTCTCGTGGTCGTGCCCGCCGAGGCGTAGCTTCAGCAGCTCGTCATCCGACAGGTGCGCGACCATCCGCGCCAGACGCGGGTCGACGCCCCAGAAGTGCTCGCGCGTGTACGCACCGCCCGCCACGGCGTATTTCTGATACTCCCCGTCCACCACCTCGCCCATGCGCTGCACGAGGAGGCCGTCGGTGTCCCGCGCGAGGAGGGCGTCCCAGTCGCCGCCCCAGATCACTTTCAAGACGTTCCAACCGACGCCGCGGAACACCGCCTCCAGTTCCTGGATGATCTGGCCGTTCCCGCGCACCGGTCCGTCCAGGCGCTGCAGGTTGCAGTTCACGACGAAGATCAGGTTGTCCAGGCCCTCGCGCGCCGCGAGTGAGATCGCGCCCAGCGCCTCCGGCTCGTCTGTCTCTCCGTCGCCGAGGAAGCACCACACCTTCCGGTCGCTTGGCGGGATCAGTCCTCGTTGTTCGAGGTAGCGCATGAAGCGCGCCTGATAGATCGCCGTAATCGGCCCGAGGCCCATCGAGACCGTGGGGAACTGCCAGTACTCCGGCATGGTCCAGGGGTGGGGGTAGGAGGACAGCCCGCCGCCTTCCGCGAATTCGCGGCGGAAGTTCCGCATCTCTTTCGCCGAGATGCGCCCTTCGAGGTAGGAGCGGGCGTAGATGCCGGGCGAGGAATGGCCCTGGATGTAGAGCAGGTCGGCGCCCCCCGGCGCGTCCGGGCCGCGCCAAAAGTGTTGGAACCCCACCTCGTACAGCACCGCCGCGGAGGCGTAGGAGGAGATATGCCCGCCCAGCCCCGGTGTGCGCGTGTTCGCCTCGGATACCATCGCGAGCGCGTTCCACCGCACGAGGCGCGTGATCTTCCGTTCGAGTTCCAGGTCGCCCGGATACGGCGGCTGGCGCTCGGGCGGGATCGTGTTCACGTAGGGCGTGCGTGACGTGACCGGCAGGGGGATGCCCGCGCGCTGGGCGTCGATCTGGAGCGCCTGGAGCAGCCGGCTCGCGCGGTCGGCGCCCGAGGAGCGCACGACATCCCGCAGCGCCTCGGTCCACTCGCGCGTTTCGACCCAATCGGGGGTCTCGGGGATGTCCGGCGTGCCGTCTGTCACGGTCCCCCCGTGAACACGATCTCAGGTGTCTCACCGAGGGTAGCGCACCGGCCGCCGGGCTAGACTGTGGGGAATGAACGGCATTCCGTCGGTGGAACTGCTGATCCACGCTGGGCGCCGGCGCGTCCCGTATGCCTCCTCGCTCGCCTGGATGCTCTCTCGTGCCGAGGCGGTGCGTTGCGGTGGCCCCGAGGTGGTCGCCCTCCTTGAACATGACCCCGTCTATACCCTCGGCGCACGGGCAGCCCGCACCTCGCTCCGCGTCGCCGAGGCCGCCCTCCTCGCACCGCTGGTTGAGGCCGACCGCGGCGGCGATGTCACCTGGCACGGTCCCGGACAGGTCGTCCTCTATCCCGTCCTCGACCTGCGCGCGCGGGGCCTGCGCGCCGGCGACTACGTCCGCGCCCTCGAATCCGTCGCCATCGAGACGCTCGTCGCCTGGGGGATCGCGGGAGGCCGAATGGCCGGGCGCCCCGGCGTGTGGGTCGATGGCGCGAAGGTCGCCGCTGTCGGAGTCCGTATCGACCGGGGGGTGAGCCGGCACGGTCTCGCGCTCAACGTCTCGCCCGATCTTGCCTGGTTCGACGCGATCGTCCCGTGTGGACTCGCGGACGCGGAGGTGACCTCGATGGCGCGGTTGCTGGGTGAGGCCCCGTCGCTCCCGGCGGTTGCTGAAGCGATGGCGGCCGCGTTCGCGCGTGTGCTTGGCGTCACGCTCGTCGAGGCGGTGCCCGCGTGACGCTGGCGACGCGAGAGCGGAAGCCGCCGTGGTTCAAGGCGCCGTTCCCGGGGGGGGAACGGTTCGGCCACATCAAAAGTCTGCTGCGCGAGCAGTCGCTCCACACCGTGTGTGAAGAGGCGCGTTGTCCGAACATCGGCGAGTGCTTCAACGCGGGCACGGCCACATTCATGATCCTCGGCGACACGTGCACGAGGGCGTGCGGCTACTGCGCCGTCAACAGCGGCCGGCCTGGCGCTGTTGACCCGCTGGAACCGGTGCGGCTGGCGCGGACGGTCGCCACGCTCGGCCTGGACTACGCCGTCATCACCTCCGTAAACCGGGACGACCTGCCGGACGGTGGAGCCTCGATCTTCGCCGCGTGCATCCGGGCTGTGCGCCACGCCCGCCCGACATGCGACGTGGAGGTGCTCATCCCTGACTTCATGGGGGACATCGAGGCACTGCGTGCCGTCCTCGACGCTGGCCCGTCCGTGCTGAACCACAACACCGAGACGGTGCCGCGGCTCTACCGCGGCGTCCGCTCGAAGGGTGACTACGCGCGGACGCTGGACGTGTTCCGGCACGCGCGCGAGACTGCGCCCACCGTGCCACTCAAGACCGGGATCATGCTCGGCCTCGGCGAAACGGCGCAAGAACTCGAGGCCGTCTTCGTCGATTTGCGCGAAGCAGGCGTCACGCTGCTGACACTGGGCCAGTATCTCCGGCCAACGCCCAAGCACCTGCCAGTCGCGGAGTACGTCCATCCGGATGAGTTCGCCCGGCTGCGCGAGGTTGCCCTAGGCCTGGGGTTCAGGCACGTCGAATCCGGGCCGCTGGTGCGCTCCTCCTACCACGCGCGAGCACAGGCGATCGCGGCGGACTGACCGGGGAGGACGGGTTGACGTGCGCCTACGGATGCCGCGCGTAATATCGCCGGATGCTGCGACGCGCGCTTCCCGGGGTGTACGAGGGCTGGATTGTCGTCGGCTCGGCTGCGTTCGTCGTCTTGATGATCGGCGCGTCGTTCTTCTACGGCTTCGGCACCATCTTCAACGAGGTCATTGACGAATTTGGCTGGAGCGTGGCCGCGACCTCGCTCGCCTTCTCCCTCCGGTCTGAGGTCGGCGGCATCGCGGCGCCGTTCATCGGGGTGCTCATCGACCGCCTCGGGGCGCAGAGGGTCGCGTTGGGCGGAGTGATCATCAGCGCCGTGGGCGTGCTGCTGATGAGTGAGATCCAGGCGATCTGGCACTTCTACGCGGTCATGATGGTGATCGCGATCGGGTCCTCCGCGGCCGGCGGGTCGGTCGGCCTCGTCGCTATCGCCTCCTGGTTCGAGGCGCGGCGGGCGTTCGCAATGTCGATCATGACGCTTGGCGGTGGCGTCGGCGGCCTGTTGGTGGTCGCGATCGCCGCGCTTGTGGAGGAATTCGGCTGGCGGGGCGCGCTGCGCGCGCTGGCGGTGATCATGCTGACGGTCGGGATCGCGTTCGCGGTGAACATCCGGACGCGGCCGGAAGACCACCCGCAACCGATGGACGGTGTCCGGGCGTCCCCGGACGGCAAGACGCTGGCCCCCGCCGTGCGCTGGGGGATGACGCTGCGGCAGGTGATGCGGTCGCGGGCGTTCATCTTCATGTCGCTGGGGTTGATCCTGATGAACTTCAGCACGACCGCGGTGGTGATCCACCAGATCCCCTACCTCGAGCGCGAGATGCATGTCTCCAAGGCCGTCGCGGGCTCAAGCGTCGCGTTTTTCACGATGTTCTCCATCGTGGGGCGGTTGGGGGCGGGCTACCTGGCGGACCGCTTCTCGAAGCGGCTGATCATGGTGGCGTCCTGCCTGTTCGTCCTCGTGGGGTTGCCGATCCTCGCCTTCGCGGACTCCTACATGGTCGCGACGGCCGGTATCCTCATCATCGCGCCTGGCTTCGGCGGGACAATCCCCGTCCGCCCCGCGATGCTGGCCGACTATTTCGGGACGAAGTTCTTCGGCACGATCAACGGCGTCGTCGCGCTGGTGACGACCACCGGGGGCGCCCTTGGCCCCTGGCTTGTCGGGTGGCTGGTCGACACGACCGGCCACTACCAGGCGGGTTGGCTCCTCTCGGCCGCGGTCGCGGCCGCCGCCATCCCGTTCTTTCTGCTCGCGTCTTCGCCGAGCATCGAGGACCGGCGGGGCGCCGGGCGTGAAGATGGGCCGGGGGATGCCCGGCCCATCGTGGACACGCACTAGCGCGACAGCAGTTACCGCTTCGGGAAGATTTCCATCAGCACGAAGTTCGAAGACGTCGGGTGGACCCAGATGTTCCCCGTCTCCGGGTTTCCGTTGATGCGGCCACCGTTCGCCACGATCTGGTCGGCGAACGCCTTCACGTCGTCGCAGTCGTAGGCCAGCAGGTAGATGCCCTCGCCGTGGGGGTTGAACGGGTTGACGCGCTCCGCCATCAATTTGGCGATGGGGCCGTCGGCGGTGTCCGGGCAGATCAGGTGGCACATCGTCTTGCCGTCGAAGCCCATCGGCTGGAAGTTGAACTTGCCGATGTTGTTGTAGGCGCGGTCGCCCACCTTCGACATGCCGAAGCGTGACTCATACTGGCTGATGGCGGCGTCCAGGTCATGGACGGCGACGGTGTAGTGCTTGAACGTGATGTTGCTCACAGGTGTCCCTTCCGGTCGTGCGCCGCGCAGACTAGCACTCGGCGGGACACCGCGCGCTCGGGGGCGCCTCGGCGAGGGCTAGTCGCTCCCGAAGAGCGGCCCGCCCTTGTCGATGACCGTGCCGGAGCCGTCCGCCGCGAAGACGGTGGGGCGCTCCTCGCAGTAGACCTCGGACTCGCATTTGTTGAAGGAGAAGACCGGCGTTTCCCCCCGGCGCTCGAAGTGGAGGTGCCAGGTGCCGGTCACGAGGTTGTCCCGCCCCTTGGCGACCTCCGCCTGGAGCACCTCGATGAGCGCCTGCAGTTCCTTCATCCCCATCCGGAGCCCCCTCGCCCACCCTCGATGTTGCCGGATCTGAGTTTACCCCGGCGGGCCGTCCGGGCGGCCGGGGCGGCTTCGCTCCGGCTGTCCGCTACCGCCGCCGCGCCTAGAATGAGTGTGCGAGGCGGGGAGGCCTGTTGGTGGCCAGCAAATCGATCACCGGCAACTATTTTGAGGATCTGACGCCAGGGCGCGAGATCGTCCACGCCGTCCCCCGGACGGTCACGGAGGGTGACCAGGCGTTCTACATCGCCCTCACGGCGAACCGTTACCCGCTCGCCTGCGACGCCGAGTTCGCCCGCAGCCTCGGATTCAGGCGCGAGGTGGTGGACGACTTGCTGGTGTTTCACACCGTCTTCGGGAAGTCCGTGCCGGACGTCTCCCTGAACGCGATCGCCAACCTCGGCTACGCGGACCTGCGCTTTGGCGTGCCGGTCTACCCCGGCGACACCATCACCGCTTCGACGAAGGTGCTGGGCTGGCGGGAGTCCTCCGCGGGGGACACCGGGGTCACCTGGGTGCATACGGTGGGACGGAACCAGCACGGCGACGAGGTGCTCTCCTTCATCCGCTGGGTGCTGATGGACAAGCGCGACAAGAGCACGAACAGCGGCGTGGACGACGCGCCGAAGACGCCCGCCACCGTCGACCCGAAGCACTTCCATATCCCGGCCGAGCTCGACCTCTCCCGCTTTGACGCCTCGGTCACGGGCGGGCGGGCGTGGTGGGAGGACTACGAGCCGGGCGAACGCATCCACCACGTCGAGGGCGTGGCCATCGAGGAGGCCGAGCAGCAGATGGCGGCCCGGCTCTACCAGAACATCGCGCGGGCGCACTTCAACGCGCACGCCCTGAAGGGCTCCCGCTTCGGCAAGCGGGTGATCTACGGCGGGCACATCATCTCGATGGCGCGCGCGCTCTCGTTCAACGGACTGGAGAACGTCGTGCGGATCCTCGCCTTCAACGGCGGGACGCACAGCAACCCGACGTTTGCCGGCGACACCGTTTTCGCGTGGACGGACGTGCTGGAGCGGATCGACCTCGGACGGCCGGACTGCGGCGCGCTCCGGCTGCGGCTCGTCGGGGTGAAGAACTGCGACCCGAGGACGGAAGAGCAGCCGTTCAAGGTCGCGGACGACCAGGGCCGCGAGCGATACCACCCCAACGTCGTGCTTGACCTCGACTACACCGTCCTCATCCCACGTCGCCGGTAGGCGACGCGCACCCGCCGAGGGCTGCCTCGGCGTCACGAAGGGCCTCGACATGACCGCCACCGAAGCGAACCCCGCCGCCGCGCGCGCGCTGACCGAGGCCACGAGGGCCGTTGTGGACGCCGCCGTGAAGCAGGGCGCCGTGACGACGAAGAACGGCGCGACGATCGACGACCACCAGGTGCTGACGGAGCGGCTCGCCTATCTCGCGACGCAGATCCGGGCGGCGGAGGACCTCGTCGCCTACGCGGAGCGCGTGCCGGACGAGCTCCAGGGCCGTCTCGCCCTCGCCTACGCCGCCGAGGTCGCTCACGCGACACGCTCGCAGGTGGAGGCGGCGTGGGACGACTTCGGGGTGACGGCGGCGGATGTCGCGCCACTGGAGACGGCGGAGGCGCGCGCGGCGATCCGCCGCGGGCTGTCCGAGGAGGCGATCCGCGCGATCGGCCGGCAGATGATCGAGACCGGCGGCGTGAACAACTGCGAACTGGAGGACGAGGCGGCGACGCTCACGCGCACACTCGCGCGCGACTTCGCGAAGGGGGTCGTCGCGCCGGTCGCGCAGGAGATCCACCGCCAGGACCTGCTGGTGCCGGACTCGCTGCTGAAGGCGTTCTCGGCGCAGGGGTTCTTCGGCTCCTCGATCCCGGAGGAGTACGGCGGTACGGGCATGGGCGACCTGCCGATGATCATCATCACGGAGGAACTCAGCGCGGTGTCGCTGGCGGCGGCGGGGTCGCTCGCGACGCGGCCGGAGATCCTGACGAAGGCGCTGCTGGCGGGCGGCACGGACGAGCAGCGTCAGTACTGGCTACCCCGGATCGCGGCCGGCGAGGAGCTCGTCGCGATCGCGGTGACCGAACCGAACGTGGGATCGGACGTCGCTGGGTTGCAGACGAAGGCCGAGCCGGCGGAGCACAACGGCGTGCGCGGCTGGCGGATCAACGGCGCGAAGGCGTGGAGCACCTTCTCCGGCCGCGCGACGATCCTCGCGCTGCTGGCGCGCACCGACCCGGATCCGGCGTCCGGCTCGCGCGGGCTCTCGCTCTTCATCATCCCGAAGCCGGCGTACGACGGCCACGCGTGGCGCTACGAGCAACCGGAGGGCGGCGTGATCTCGGGCACGGCGAACCCGACGCCGGGGTATCGCGGGATGCACTCGTTCACACTGGCGATCGACAACCTCTTCGTGCCGCACACGAACCTGGTCGGCGGCGACGCGGGGATCAACAAGGGGTTCTACCTGCAGATGGGCGGCTTCGCGGCGGGGCGGCTGCAGACGGGCGGGCGCGCGATCGGCCTCGCGCAGGCGGCGCTGGAGAAAGCGTGCCAGTACGTGGTGCAGCGCAGCCAGTTCGGCCTGCCGCTCGCCGAGTACCAGCTGACCCAGTACAAGATCGGGCTGATGGCGGTACACATCGCCGCCGCGCGGCAGGCGACGTACGCTTCGGCGCGCACCTTCGACACGCGCGCGGTGGAGCCGTCGATGGCGAAACTGCTGTCGTGCGACATCGCGGGCGAGGTGACGCGCGAGGCGCAGTTGCTGCACGGCGGCTGGGGCTACTCGGAAGAGGACCCGATCTCGCGCTACGTGGTGGACGCGCTTGTGCTGCCGATCTTCGAGGGTGTGAAGCCGACGCTCGAACTGAAGGTGATCGGGCGGGCGATCTTCGGGGGGTAGCCCTCGATTTTCTGGGCGGGCCGTCCGAAAAAACGTGTGACAAGAACAGATGTTCCACGTGAAACAGGCACGGTAGATTCGATTTGGGCTCCAGGATGGGGCGTGAGCCTCGATCAGTCGCCCGTTCGGCTGCCCGAGCGGGTGTGCCAGATCGGCATAGTTGAGCCTCCACGGCTCAGATCCTCGATGTCCTGAGGTGTGCCAGATGGGTGTAGTTGAGCCGGGTTGGCTCAAGGTTGTTTCGCGGTGGGCGCGCACATAACAGAGGTCTTGAGATGGAGGTCTTGGAGGCGGAGGTCTGAGGCCCTACCTCTGTGCGACAGGGGCGACATCCTCCTCCGGGAACTGATCACCGGAGTTGCCGTCTGGTGCGATTGCCCTAATCTGACGGGGATCAGGCGGATCCGCATAGCTCCCAGAAGGGCTCTCTATTGTTACCAGCACTTCCGAACATCAGATTTAGGACTGTCCAACTCGCCGCACTACGTCACACACTACGTCACACACCACGCCACACACTCCTTCAAAAATACCGACTGAAGAGCGCCGGCCGGAGCGCCGGCCTTGCCGCGCTCCTCGCAGCATTCGGGCTCGGACTCGGGCTGATGCAGTACACTCCAGCGCAAGCCGATCCTCCGCCAGTGGTCGTGTACACGAGCAACTCAACTGTTGACACCTGGGATCCGATATTCCCTGCCTCCGCAGACTCAAACTGGCCCGCTAACGTCTGCGTCCCGACTCCGGCAGTCGGCCTGGGGGCCGCCTGGACGAACCCCCACAAGGCATCGTCTTTCGGAACGGGCGTACACCCCTGGCAGCCCGGCGCCGGATTCACAGCCGAGTGGATCAACGCCTGGAGCAACCTTTCCTCGCAGGGTCCAAGCGGGCACAGCTGGACGAAGTACTCAACTCCTGTCACCGGCACCGGCGCGTTCGTACTGAACCTTCTCGCTGACAACTGCTCATGGATCTACCTGGACGGCGTGCTTGTGGGCTTCCAGGACGCCAGTCTTTCACCAAGGACTTACCCGGTGACCCTGTCAGGCACCCACACGCTGGAGTTCATCATCTTCGATGGCGGTGGTCTGGCCGGCGGCATGTACCGCCTCGAGACCAATACCGACACCGTATTCTCAGACACTGACTCCGACGGACTCACCGACCCGGTCGAGCACCTTTACGGCACGGACCCCACCGATCCCGACTCCGACGATGACGGTGTGACCGACGGCGACGAGGTCGCCGCAGGCACGGACCCGCTGGCCGCCCCCGTTATCGCTTCCACGACGACGTCGGTGACGTTCGGGCCGGGCCCGTTCGTGTACACGGGCAGCCCGTTCACGGCGACGGCGTCCGTGAGCCCGGCAGCGGCCGGGTCGCCGACGATCACGTACTCAGGTGACTGCACGAACGCGGGCAGCACCTGTCAGGCAACGGCGACGTTCGCCGCAACCTCGACGTACTCGGGGAGCAGCGCGACGGCGAACATCACGATCGACAAGGCTCCGACGACGACATCCGTGTCCTTCGGGGCGGGGCCGTTCGTCTACAGCGGTCCGGCGTTCACGGCGACGGCGTCCGTGAGCCCGGCTGCCGCGGGTGCGGCGACGGTTGCGTACTCCGGTGACTGCACGAACGCGGGCAGCACCTGTCAGGCGACGGCCACGTACGCGGAGACGGCGAACTACCTCGGTAGCAGCGCTTCCACGAGCATCACGATCGCGAAGGCTCCGACGACGACGTCGGTGACGTTCGGGCCGGGGCCGTTCGTGTACACGGGCAGCGCGTTCACGGCGACGTCGAGCGTGAGCCCGGCCGCGGCCGGCTCGGCGACCATCGCCTACTCGGGCGACTGCATCAACGGGGGCACGTCGTGTACGGCGACGGCGACGTACGCGGAGAGCGCGAACTACCTGTCGAGCAGCGCGTCGACGAGCATCACCATCACGTACAGCATCTGCGCGGTGCGTGACGACGACGATGACGACGACGAAGGTGACGATGACGGTGATGGGAGCGGCCATCGCGACGGGCACGAGTCGGGGAGCACGATCCCGGTGAAGATCGGGGTGTGCGACGCCCAGGGCGGCAACGTCGGTTCTCAGACGTTGCCGGTGCGGGCGGTCAGCCTGAGCCCGACGGGGACGGTGACAAGCGCGGGGCGGGCGAACCCCGAGCACCTGTTCCGGTTCGATGATGGGAAGTACATCTTCAACCTGAGCACGAAGGGCCTGGCGCCCGGCGCGTACACGCTGAACTACACGGTCGGCGACGACCCGACGGTCTACGAGTACGCGTTCACGATTCGTGCGCCGAAGTCGTCCGACCACCGGGGAGACGACGAGCGCAGCCGGGGAGGCCGCCGCTAGTCGAGGCCTGTCTGAGGGCCGGGCCATTGGACCACAGGACAGCCCGCCGAAAGGCGGGCTGTCCCTGTGCTTCTCGAAGCCTCGCCCTACGTCCGCGGCCCCTCGGGCCAGTGCTCCTGCTGCCACTGGCGGCGCTGTTCGGGGTTGGCGAAGCGGCCGTCGCGCCAGGCGAGGGCTTCCTTGAGGCCCTGCTCGTTGTTGCGGGTGCGCCATTCGTCCATGCCGGGGGAGGTGTGCATGCGCGCGTCGATCTCGGCGGCGAGGCGCTGCATGGTGCGCGCGCCCATGAGTTCGAGGGCGAGGTTCACGGAGCGTTTGTTCCCAGCGAGCATGTCGGGGTGGATCATCGCCATACGGTCGGCGATCTCCTCGACGGTCTCGGTGAGCTGGTCGCCGGGGACGGCCTTCCAGACGAGGCCGATGCGTTCGGCCTCCGTACCGCTGATGAATTCGCCGGTGAGGAGCATGTACTTCGCCCACTGCGGGCCGACGTGGTAGGTCCACATGTGCGCGGGCGGGCCGCCCATGGCTCGGACGGGCGGGAAGCCGATGCGGGCGTCCTGGTCGGCGACGACGATGTCGCAGAGGAAGACGAGGTCGGTGCCGCCGGCGACGCAGAAGCCGTGGACCTGGCCGATCACGGGCTTGTGGATGTCGAAGATGGCCATGCGGTCGCGCTGGGCTTCTTCCATGCGCCAGACGTCGTCGTCGAAGGTCTGGTTCTTGCGGTAGACATCGGCGTAAGGGTTGGCCTCGGCGCCCGACTCGCCGGCGAGGCGTCGTTCAGGGGTGAGGTCGTAGCCGGCGCAGAAGGAACGGCCGGCGCCGCGCAGGATGATCGAGTGGACGCGAGTGTCGCGGTCGGCGTCCCAGAGGGCCTGTCGGAGTTCCGCCTGGAGTTGGGCCGAGAGGGCGTTGAGTTTCTCGGGGCGGTTGAGGGTGATGCGGGCGCGGCCGCGTTCTTTCTCGACGATGATCGTTTCGTAGTCGGTCTGTCCGTCAGGCATCTTGCACCTCCGTGACGGTCGGCGGGTCGACCGTTTCAGGGCGTTTCATATCATCCGCGGGAGGTGTCGTGTGGCGTGGCCGCGAGGTGCACGCGCTGGTCACCTGCTAGCCGAGACCTTCGAGCACGCCTTGTTGCTCGCGCGGCGGGTACCAGAGTCCGGTGATGATCCAGCTTCCGGGGTGGTCGCTGACCGTCCCGACGTAGAAGTGGATGTCCCGTCTATCTATGAGGTTCTTGATGCGTTGCCGGAAGCGATCCTGCCAGTCCGGGCGTCGGCGCATCTTCCGGTACAAACCGGCCAATTCCCAATCGGAGCACATCATGGTGTGCGACCGGCACGTGCTCTCCTCGCAGAGGTAGTTGAAGGAGAACCTGAACGGAATCTTCTCCAACTCCTGCTTCGGGGCCTGTCGAAACATGTCCGTTTGACGCAGCCGGGCGAGGTCGACTTCCGACCAGTCCGGCTCCTTCTCGGGCTCGATGATCAGCCGTCTGATCTCTCGCGGCTTAATGAACCCCAACGTGGGGCTCATCGCCCGGTCGCGCTCGTCCTGCAACCAGCACATCGACTGAGCCTTTAGCGGCATCACGATGCGGCGGCGTGCCGCCCATTGGTGGTCAGTCGGCAGCGGGTCGGTCAAGACCTGGATGGTCTCCTCGTCAAGGCGGCGGCTTTCGTCCCGTGGATCGCTCGTCGCACGGCGCACCATGACCTTCACCCACTCGTACTTCCGAAACTTCTTCTCCTCGGCAAGCAGACGCCACGGGACGGGATACAACCGCACCCACTTGCCGTCGCGAGTGACGCCAGCAGTACACGAGACTTCGATGCTTTGTCGGGACGGTACGGGGTACGTACGGACAGTGATTAAAGCCTCAAGCGGCTCCCAGACTTCATTCACGTCCGCACCTCACAGGTCGGCGGAACTGAGCCCCTGTCGTTCGAGTGCGGTCGCAAGGCGATGCCGGTGGCAGTCCTCGCGATCCTTCTCGGTACACATGAGCGCGACCGGATGGTTCGCGGAGTTGAAGAACCAGTCGAGGTTTCGCGAGTATCGAGGCAGGACGTTGTCCTCGTACCACTCCCAGATGTCGTCGCGACGACCGGACGCAGCGGCGAGCCCTCGCACGTCCGAAGGCACACCGAGGTCTTGCATGTGGATGTACTCGATGCCCGCTTCCCCGAGCGCGCGCATAAGGTTTCGCTGCGAGAAGGCGGGCTTGTACATGCTGACGGGGTTGTAGCGGACATCGATAAGACTCGCGACACCAGCAGCCATCAGGGCCTCGACGAAAGAAAAGATCGTGCGGCCTGAGTAACCGATCGTGTAGAAATCTGGAGCACCGCCCTCGGGTGCCATGGTCACTCGTGCCTCCTCAGCGATCCCCGACCTTCCACATTATGACCCCATGTTCCCTCTCACGCCTTAGCCCAATCTGACTCTCCAGCAGGCGCACCCATCCATTGTTCGGGAGTTTCTGCGGCAACCGCGCCACCGTCCTGATCTGCGTCCATGTGAGACCGGTAGGCGCGTCCTTCAACGCCTTCTCGATCGCCATCTTGAACTGCTCGTAGGACGTGGCGGGGGACTGTTTGCGTTCCTTGTCCCAATAAGGACTCTTGCACTTCGGGCAGACCTTCGGTTCCTGCTCGGAGTCACCACGGGGAATCCACTCGTGCTCACACCTGAAACAGCGGTAGCCCATGACCGTGATCGGTACCCTCGGCACTAACGCCTCACTCTCGCGGGATATTACTTGCTAATCGTATACCAACACCGTTGACTTGCCCCGGTGTTCCTGGCACCCGACCGACTGTCCCAAGACTCCGATGTCTCCCTCAAGCAATCAGGGATCGCGGGTTATGAGGCAAAGCCCCTCGATGGAGCGAGGGGCGAGGTCTCCGGAGCCGGAGCGCGTGGGCCGAGCGAGGGCGTGTCTTGGGAGCTGCTAGCAGCACTCCTTCTCGTCGACGCCGCAGCAGTCGGCGGTGTCGAGGCCGGCGGGGGCGAGGAATTCGATGAAGGCGCCGCCTTTGAGCCAGGGCATGCCGGCGCTGGCGCCGCCGGGGCGGCGCGCGTTGACCAGCGCGTTCGCCCACGCCGCCTCGCTGCCGCCGGTGATGGCGACCTCCACGTCGGTGAACCCGGCGGCACGCAGGCGGGCGGCGTAGTCGCTGTGCAGCAACGCGCCCGACTTGCAGCCCGACCAGAGATCGAGGTCGGCACGCTCCTGCTCGGTCACATCGCGCAGCAGGACCACGTCGGAGACCTGGAAGCGGCCACCGGGACGCAGCACGCGGAACGCCTCCTTGAAGACGGCGTCCTTGTCGGTCGAGAGGTTGATCACGCAGTTCGAGATGATCACGTCGACCGAGGCGTCGTCGACGGGGAGTTGCTCGATCACCCCGCGCCGGAACTCGACGTTCGTCGCGCCGACCTTGGCGCGGTTCTGCTCCGCGAGCGCGAGCATGTCGTCGGTCATGTCGATGCCGATCACGTGGCCGGTCGGGCCGACCTGCTGGGCGGAGAGGAAGCAGTCGAGCCCCGCGCCGGAGCCGAGGTCGACGACGGTCTCGCCGGGCTGGAGGCCGGCGATGGCGACGGGGTTGCCGCAGCCGTAGGAGACGACGGTCTCGGGCATCTCGTCCTGCTGGTAGAAGCGGGACTTCACACCGGCGGCGCGCTCGCCCGGCGCCTGCGCGGCGACCTCGCGCGCGCGCGCGCCGTAGGCTTCACGGACCGCGGCGCGGACGTCATCCAGTTGGTCGGTCATGAGAGGTTTCCTATCGGTGCGTGGGGCTTGATGGCTTGACGGACGGTGGGTGGATCAGCAGCAGGCGCGCGCCTCGATCTGTTCGATCGCGAGGCGCATGGTGCGGAGGGCGTCCGGGTCGAGGCAGTAGCAGCGGTTGGGGCCGTCGACGGTGCCGCGGACGATGCCGGCCTCGCGGAGGACGCGGAGGTGCTCGGAGACGGTGGGCTGGGCGACCGGCAGTTCGAGGACGAGATCGCCGACGACGCACTCGCCGCGCTCGGCGAGCGACTGGACGATCCGGAAGCGGACGGGGTTGGCGAGCGCGCGGAACAGCTCCACGGCGCGGGCCTCGTCGGTGCTCTGTACGAGGGTCTTCATGGCCATCACCTTTTCCCGATATTGGAATTATCCGATACCCGTCAAGGGGTACGAACAGGTGTGATGATGCGCGCGCCGTGACGGCCAGTTGAGGCGGGCGGCGCGAGCGGGGAGGGTGCGATGGCGGAACGGCTGAACAGCGTGATCCGGGTGCTGGAGCAGGGCGGGACGGCGCTGGCCTCGTTCGCGTCGCCGGACATCGGGACGGCGACGGAGATGGCGAACGCGGACTACGACGGCGTGGTGTACGAGATGGAGCACAACCCGTACGACAACGGGCAGCTCCGGCACGCGCTCCAGTACATGCTCAACCGCAGCCAGATCGCGAAGAGCGGTTCGATCGTCTCGCGCCCGACGCCGCTCGTGCGGATTCCGCCCAACGGCGGTGAGATGAGCCAGTGGCACGCGAAGCAGGTGCTCGACTCGGGCGTGTACGGTGTGCTCTGGCCGCATGTGAGCACCGTGGAGGAGGCGTACAACGCGGTCGCGGCCTGTCGCTATCCGCGACCCGAGGATGCCCCGCGGCTGGAGCCTCGCGGGATCCGGGGCGACGCGCCGGGGACGGCGGCCCGCTACTGGGGGCTGACGCAGCAGGAGTACTACCAGCGCGCGGACGTCTGGCCGCTGAATCCGGACGGCGAGATCCTCGCGATGATCATGTGCGAGGACGCGCGGGCGATCGACAACCTGCCGCAGATGCTGAAGCAGGTGCCCGGGATCGGGGTCGTGGTGATCGGGGAGGGCGACCTGTCGCAGAACCTCGGCTATCCGCGGCAGTACGAGCATCCCGTGGTGCGGGAGGCGATGGCGACGATCCTCAGGACGTGCCAGGAGGCGGGCGTCGCGTGCGGGCACCCGCACGTCGACACGGCGAACGTGGCGTGGGTGGTGGAGCAGGGGTTCCGCTTCCTGATGGCCGCGCCGACGCGCTCGTACGCGGCGCTGTCGGAGGCGAAGCGGCTGACCGGGCGGGCCTGACGCGAGAGTGTGCGACTACCAGCGGTTGGCGTCGGGGGTGCTGAACGATTTCGCGAATTCTCCAGCCCACACGGAGCTGGCCATGACCTCTCAGCCGACTTCCTCGCTGGCGGTGCTGGGAGAGGGCACCACGGAGAGAAACGTGGCGAGGAGCGCGTCCACGCCTCGGACGGCGGACCAGAGGCCCCGACCGGTGGCGCGCGCGACGTCGGTGGCGGTGCGTGCGGTCATGCGGGGAGTCTCCGGCTGGGAGTCTAGGGCTTTGGCATGCGCTTGAGGGATTCGAGGTTGACCTCGAAGACGTCGGCGAGTTCGCGGGTGGCGCGCTGGGCCTGGGCGATGCCCCGGTTGTAGTGGAGCGGCGCGATCTGCTCCTCGATGGTGTCGAAGAGCAGACGGACGGCGAGGTCGCCCCACTCTTCGTCGCGCTCGCGTCGGAGGTAGGCGGCGAGGCGGTGGATGGCCTGCTCGCGTTCGTCTTTGTCGAGTTTGTAGGGTTCCATCGGGCGCTCCGCCAGAGTCGAATGTGCGTCAGACAGTAGCACTCGCCCGCGCCGTACAATCCGCCGCGATGGCAGAGGTACCGGCGATCCACGGCGACTGTGACCCTCGATTCGCGCGGGTGCGCGAGGAGTTCGCGCGCAATTTCGCGGAGCGCGGGGACGTGGGGGCGGCGGTCTCGATCGTCCTCGACGGCGCGCCGGTGGTGGACCTGTGGGCGGGGTGGCGCGACGCGGCGCGGACGCAGCCGTGGGAGCGCGACACGATCGTGCCGTGCTGGTCGGTGGGGAAGGCGATGAGCGCGATCGCGCTGCTGCGGCAGGTGGACGCGGGGCTCGTGGACCTCGACGCGCCGGTGACGCGGTACTGGCCGGAGTTCGGGCAGGCGGGGAAGGAGCGGATCCCGGTGCGGATGCTGCTCACGCACCAGTCCGGCCTGCCGGCGATCGCGAAGCCGATGGCGCCGGGGATCCACCTCACGTCGTGGGAGACGATGGTGCACGCGATCGAGGAGCAGGCGCCGTGGTGGGAACCGGGGACGAAGCACGGCTATCACGTCAACACGATGGGGTTCCTCGTAGGGGAGGTGGTGCGCCGGGTGACGGGCCGCCGGATCCGCGATGTGATCGCGGAGGACGTAGCGGGCCCGCTCGACGCGGAGTTCATTGTGGGGACGACGCCCGCGGACGACGCGCGCACGGCGGACTGGCTGGCGTATGAGCCTCAGGCGGGCGAGGACCGGAACGAGCGCCGTCCGTGGATGGCGGTCGAGGCGGGCCAGGAGTCGCCGCGCGACCTGATGCGGAAGTTGACGTACTCGAACCCGGCGGCGACGCCCGGTGGGGTGTCGTCGCGGGCGTGGCGGGCGGCGGAGTTCCCGAGCACGAACGGGCACAGCAACGCGCGGAGCATCGCGCGGATCTTCGGGGCGCTGGCGCGCGGGGGGACGGCCTCGAACGGGTGGCGCGTCCTCGACGGCGCGACGGTGGAGGCGGCGGCGCGGACGTACGCGGACGGCGAGGATGAGGTGCTGGGGCGGCCGACGCGGTTCGGGCTGGGGTTCCAGCTGACGATCCCGGGAATCCGTCCGCTGGGGCCGAACCCGGGCGCGTTCGGGCATTACGGGAACGGTGCGCTGGTGGGGTTCGCGGACCCGGTGGCGGGCCTCGCGTTCGCGTTCACCTGCAATCAGTCGGGGCGGTCGTGGCGCGACCCGCGGAACATCGCGTTAGTGGATCGCACGTATGAGTGTCTGGGGTAGCCGCGGGTCATCTCAGGCGGCAGCGAGGAGGAAGCACCAATGGACGCAGCGACGAGGAAGACGGCGCTCCGGCTGATCCCGTACGGGCTCTACGTCATCACGACGAAGGCGGGGGATTCGGTGAGCGGGGCGACGGTGAACTGGGTGTCGCAGATGTCGTTCGAGCCGCCGCTGCTGGCGCTGGGGGTGAAGAAGGACACGAAGTCGTTCGCGAACATCAAGGCCGGGGGCGACCTGGCGATCTCGTTCCTCGGGTCCGGGCAGGGGGCGCTGGCGTTCGCGTTCTTCGGGGACACGCCGTTCGAGGGTTCGGAGTTCGTGGCGAAGGACCTGCGGGTGGCGACGGAGCCGTCGGCCTCGGGTGTGCCATTGCTGACGGACGCTCCGGCGTGGGCGACGCTGCGGGTGACGGACGTCGTGGAGCGGGGCGACCACGCGGTGGTGGTGGCGGAGGTGACGGACGTGGGACTGCGGGCGGAGGCGCCGCAGGCGCTGACGCTGAAGGAGTTGAACCTCAACTACGGGGGGTAAACTGGGAGAGAGGTACGCCAATGGCACTCTCGCATGATGTCCCCCGACCCGCATATGCCGACCGAATCGTCGTCGATCCGGCGATCCTCGTGGGGAAGCCCACCATCAAAGGGACACGCGTCTCCGTCGAGTTGGTGCTTGAGCATCTGGCGGCGAACCCGAACCTCGACGAGTTATTCGCCTCGTTCCCGCATCTCACACTGGACGACGCGCGGGCGTGCCTCGCGTACGCGCAGGCCGTGGTCGCTGGTGAGGATGTCTATCCGACCTTCGTCAGCCACGGGTAACGATGTTCCGACACCGGCTTCCGCATTCAGGTGTGATTCTGTTCCGGATGCAGCGCGTACCTATCGAACAGCGGCGTGCGGCGCTGGAGGCAGTCCTGCGTGATCACACGGGCGAACTCACTGAGTTTCTGGTGGTGTCTGAAGCAGGGATCCGGGCCCGGCATCTGGACGGCTAATGTCCAGAACAGGCGGGCTTCCCTCTGCCGGGATTTCCGCTAGCCTCTACCCCGCTTCAAACGCCTGCTGACTGAGGGGGATGCCATGCCGATGATCCTGGGAGTGACGGGCTCGATCGCGACGGGGAAGAGCGGGCTCTGCACGCGGCTCGTGGAGAAGTACCACGTCACGCACGGGGACGCGGACAAGATCGTGCACCGGATGTTTGACCCCGGGAAGCAGGGGTTCGACAACGCGGTGGCGGAGTTCGGGCCGGAGATCATCGGCGAGGACGGGATGATCGACCGGAAGAAGATCGGGGCGCTGGTCTTCGGCAACCCGACGAACATGAGCCGGTGGATGCGCGCGATCGGCAACATCGAGGACGAGATGCGGACGACGATCGAGCGCTGGCGCGCGACGCTGGGGCCGAACGACGTGGCGGTGCTCGAAGCGGTGAACCTGATCGAGGCGGACTACTCGCAGTGGTGCGACGCGACGTGGCTGGTGGCGGCGTCGGACGAGATCGCGAAGCCGCGGCTGATGGCGCGCAACAATTTCAACGACGCGGAGGCGCAGCAGCGGCTGGACGCGCAGCGGAAGTGGCAGGACCGGGCACCGGCGGCCGACCACGTCTTCATGAACGACGGGACCTATGAGGATTTCCTCGCGGAGGTCGACCGGGTCTTCGAGGAGACGCACCGGCAGTACCTCGCGGGGACGCTGCCGAAGTCGAAGTGGTTTGCGTGGCGGGAGGCGAATCCTCGTCCGGCGACGCAGGCGCGATAGGTCTCGTGTGGTTGGGGAGTGATGGGGACGGGCGCCGTGAGGCGCCCGTCTTGTCTGGGTGAAGGAATCGGCGGTTGGAGGAAGGCTCGTACCGCCGTCGCTGCGCGACGAGCGGCCCATCCTCTCTCTCCTTCCCTCGGGGAAGGGGTTGAATCCTTGTGAACACCCACACACCCACCCGGCCCCCTCGCCCTCGAAGGCGAGGGGGAGTTCGGATCCGGAGGTATGTTGACGGGCTTCGCAGTGTCGATGTGGGTAAAGGACTGTGAAACCGCGCTCGCTACCGGCAGTCGCTGGTGTAGCCGGGGGTGCCGAGGAGTTGGTCGAGGCGGACGGGGGTGAGGCCTCGGGCGTTGAGGCCTTCGAGGATGGCGGGGAGGGCGGCGACGGTGGTGGAGCGGTCGGCGCCGAGGTGTCCGTCTTCGCCGTCGTGGAGCAGGATGATGGAGCCGGGGCGCACCTTCGCGAGCACGTTCGCGGCGAGGCGGGCGGGGTCGGTCTCGTCCCAGTCGGCGACCTCGACGTCCCAGAGGACGGTGCGCATGCGCGCGCGTTTCACGGCGGCGTTGACGAAGGGGGTCTGCACGCCCCAGGGCGGGCGGAAGAAGGCGGGGCACTCTCCGAAGGCGTCGTAGAACGTCGCCTGCGCCCTCGCCGCCTGGGTGTAACGGAGGTCGGACTTCTTCGCGCGGGGGTGGTCGTAGGAGTGGTTCGCGATCAGGTGGCCCTGGCGGCGGAGACGCCGGGCGAGTTCGGGCTGCTCGACGACCGTGCGCGCGACGACGAAGAAGGTGGCCGGTGCGCCGTACCGTCCGAGGGTGTCGGCGGCGGCACGTGTGGTGTCGCCGTTGAGTCCGTCGTCGAAGGTGATGGCGACGAACGAGGGGGAGCCCTCGGTGTGGGTGATGCTGGCGCCGGCGCGCAGCCAGAGCCGTCCCCCGGCGACGGTGAGCAGCATGACGGCCGCGAGGGCGAGCGCGACGCGCGCGCGACGGTTAGCGCGCACGGCCGGCCACGCAGGACTCGGGTGGCGGTGACTGGATGGTGTATTCGAGGGTGCCCGCCGCGCCTCGATAGGTCACTGTGGCGTGGCCCTCGCCGACGATACGGTCGAGGTACTCGACCTCGTTGCTGGTGTCCCTCAATGGGTGGCGCAGCCATTCGCCCTGGACGAGCACGCGGTCCGCGCCTTTCCGCGCGAGGAAGCAGCGGTATTCCTCGGTGTTGCCGAACGAGCGACGTTCGACGCTTTCGTCGAAGAAGTCCTGGGCGAGGACGGCGCCCGCCCGCATCAGCTGCACCATCCCGTCTTCCTGGTCGGACATGGTGAGGACGCGATAGCGCGCCCGCGGGTCGACGCGGCCGGCCTCGATGTAGTCGGGGAAGCGGGGGAGGGAGACCCAGAGGGCGTTGTACGGGTTGGAGCCGGTGAAGTTGCGGGTGAGCAGCACCCCACCGGCGAGCATGACAGGGATGTGGAACCGCCGCACCCACACGATGCCGAGTGAGCAGAGCCATGGCCACCAGAGCATGCTCGTCCGCTGCAGCGTGATCCTGGCGGGTGTGATCCATCCCCAGCGGCTGACGTGATCAATCGCCGGGATCTGCAGGAACGCCCCGATCGCGGGCGCCGCGGCCAGGGCAGCCAGGAGGAGCCATGGTGCGCGCCGCCAGGGCAGCCGTCGTGTGGTTTCGATGGAGGCGAGATGGGCCAGCGCGAGGCCGGCACCGCCCATGAGTGGATGCGCGATGAGCGCGCCGGCCGCCAGCGCCGCACCCCTCGCGTGGCGCCCTCGGTCGAACTCGGCGGTGGCGAGGGCGGCGAGGGCGAGCGCCCAGATGGTGGGGAGCTGGAACTGCAGGATGCTGTTCCAGAGTTGCCAGTTGAGGAGGATGACCGCCATGACGAGCGGCGAGGCGGTCTTCGGCAGCCACTTCGTGATGCCGTACAGCAGGAGGAGGGCACCCAGCACCATGCTGGCGGTGACGGCCCAGTCGCCGAGCAGGGGCCGCGCGAGGGCGGCGGGGAGCCAGGGGATCGCGCCGTAGGGGAGCGTCAACGCCCGGCCGTTGTCGAGGTTCGGCATGTGGAGGGGGATGCCATGGCCCGCGCGCAGCGAATGCTCGATGAACCAGACGTGTCCGTACGACTGCGCGCTGTCGTTCCCGATGTAAACGGTGTGGGACAGGACGATCGCGAGGAAGCCCGCAAAGGCGAGCAACACCGCGGCCGCGAGCCCGGCCCCCAACCATGATCGGTGCGCCTTCGGCAGGTCACGCCAGCAGACGACGCGGTACCAGGCGAGGGCCATGCGCAGGACGTGACTCGCGGCGTCGGCCAGGCGGGTGTTCGTCCGGAGCACAGGGACGCGGACGGTGAACTCGTTGTCGACGCGGTAGCCGAGGCGTTGCGAGACGACAGCGAACTCGACGCACTCGCTGTAGCGATGGCCTCGGTAGAACTCCAGCGCATGCACGAGCGGGCCGAGCCGCATGATGCGGTAGCCGCTTTCGATGTCGTACATGCGCTTGCCCGCGAAGAGGCCGCCGAGCGCGGTCATGACGATGTTGCCGAGCCGCTTGTACCAGCCGTGGTAGGAGAAGTCGCGGCGGGCGATCATCGCGTCCGCGCCGGCGTCGTCCATCCGCGCGATGAGCGCGTCGAGGTAGGCGAGGTCGTGCTGGCCGTCCGCGTCGACGTTGATCACGATCGTGCTGGCGTCGAGGACGCCCCGGCCGAGGTCGGCCCGGAGGCGTTCCCAGGCGGCGCGGAGCGCGGCGGACTTGCCCTGGTTGTGCGGCAGATGGATCACGCGCCCACCGGGACTTGATGCCGCCCAGGCATCAAGGACTTCGGCGGACCCGTCGGTCGAGCCGTCGTCGACGACGAGGATCGAGGGGAAGCCTGCCCGCTCGATCTGTCCCAGTACGTTTCGCACGCTCTCGCGCTCGTTGTAGACGGGCACGACGACGACGCGGGCGGCGGTCGATGCGAGGCCAGCCGAGGTCATTGTGCGGGCAACCTCGACGGGAGGGGCCGCACCGTCACGCGGCGAGAGGCGAGCGCGACGGCGGTGAGCGTCGCGGCGACGATGGCGAGCGTGGCGAACGCGCCTCGCGCGCCCACGAGGGTGATCGCGATTCCAGTGAGCGCGGAGCCGGTGAGTCCGCCCGCGGCCTCCGCCGCCCCGAGCCATCCGAGGGCACCGGCGGGGCCTCGACGCCCGCGGGAGAAGTCGATGACGGCGGCGGCGACGAGGGGGGCGCCGGCGGCCTGGGCGGGGATGACGGCGGCCATCGCGATGCCGAAGGTGAGGGCGTCGCGCGACCCGGCCGCGAGGGCAAGGCCGGCCGCGCCGGCGGCGAAGAGGGTGGTGACTTCGGTGAGCCGCCGTCCGGGGCGGGACCAGCGCGCGACGCCGGCGAGGACGCCGAGGGTGATGCCGCCGGCGGGGACGAGCAGCGCGGCGAGGTGGAAGAGCCCGACATCGAGGTCGCGCAGGACGAAGGGCCAGAAGGCGACGAGGAGGCCAGCGGCGAGCGCGAACTGGCCGGCGGCGATGAGCCCGAGCGTGACGGACTCGATGCGCCCCGGCCGTCCGGTGGCGGTCTTGACGGTGCGGTGTGCGGCTTCCGTGTCGTGCGCCGCCGGCGCGCGGTGGACGAGGCGGAGCAGGAGCGTGGCGGTGGCGGCGAGGGCGAGGGCGACGATGAAGGCGGCGCGTGGCGCGACGCCGGCGAGGAGGGTGCCGGCGCCGAAACCGGCGGCGGCGGCACCGCCGGAGGCGAGGCTGATCCAGGTGGTGGCGTTGCCCCGACCGGCGCTGGTGGTGGCGTTGCCGATGGCGTGCCGGAGGAGCACCCAGGCGGTGGAGGTGCCGGCGGTGAGGGTGGCGAGGCCGGCGAGGTATCCGCCGACGCTGTGTGTGGCGAGCATGGTGGCGAGGCCGATGCCGGCGAGCAGGGGGACGGCGGGGAGGACGGCGGCGGCGTGGCGGCGGTCGGTGAGCCGCCCGGCGAGGGGGGAGGCGGTGATCTTCGTGAGGGCGTGGAGGGTGAGGGCGAGCGCGGGGAGGACGGCGGCCGCGCCGAGGGTGCGGAGGAGGTAGGAGTTGCCGGCGGAGAGGACGACGAGGCCGGTCATGCCGTCGAGGGCGGCGGCGCTGCCGAGGGCGGGCAGCA
>QZJI01000029.1 GCA_003599735.1 Dehalococcoidia bacterium
TCGCCGCCGCCCCGCACCTCGCGCCCGCCGCGCCGGACCTCGCCGCGTTCGCCCCGCCGAGGGCGGACGAGACGCCGGATGCCACCTCGCGTGCCTGGCCAGGCCTCTACCTCCCACCGGGGACGCCCGTGGCACAGCCACCGCACGAGGCCATCACCGGCCGCGCGGTGATCGCGGGCGCGCGGGCCGCCTCGCAGACGGGACCTGGCACGCCACCGCCAACCGACGTGGCCGGTCGGGTGCCGGTGTTGCGCCCGCTGGGCCAGGTGGAGAGCACCTACATTGTCGCCGAGTCGTCGGACGGGATGGTGCTGGTCGACCAGCACGCCGCGCACGAGCGTGTGCTGTACGAGGAGGTGCGCGCGCGGATCGCGGCGGGCGAGCAGCCCAGCCAGCCGCTGCTCCATTCCATGCTCGCCACGCTCTCCGCACCGCAGGCGGCGCTGTTCGCGGGTGGCATGCGCGACCTGGAGGCCATTGGCTGGCAAGTGGAGCCGGCGGACGGCGCTGCCGTGATCGTGCGGGCCATCCCGGCCGCGCTCGCGGGACGCGACGTAGCGCGGGCGCTTGCGGACTACCTCGACCGGCTGGAGGCAGAGGAGCGGCTCTCCGGTCCGGACCGCGCGGCGGCCACGCTCGCCTGCCGCGCGGCGGTGATGGCGGGCGACCACCTAGACGCGGCACAGCAGCGGGCGCTCCTGGACGCCCTCGCACGCTGCGACACGCCGCACACCTGCCCGCACGGCCGCCCGACGATGCTACACCTGAGCCGGGCCGCTCTCGAACGCTCCTTCGGACGGCGGTAGGCGCTTTCAGCCCGCACACGGCTTCCGCGAGACTCCCCCCGACCCCCGCGCTACCATCGAGCCTTCCACCCCGCCCGCGACCGACGCCATGCGGCGCGCAGCAGGAGACCGCCTTGCCCGAGCACGCACTCGAACCAATCTTCCACCCGCGCGCCATCGCCCTGGTCGGCGTGTCGTCTAGCGAGGGCGCGGGGAGCGGCGGCGGGGGTTCCAGCGGGTTCCTCGCCTCGCTCTTAGAGCAGAGGTTCCAGGAGAAGGGCGGCCTTTACCCGGTGAACCCGAAGATGTCGGAGGTGCGCGGCCTGCGCTGCTACCCGACGCTGCTGGACACGCCTGACCCGGTCGACCACGTCATCTCGCTGATCCCAGCCCGCGCCGTGCCCGCCCTGGTCGACCAGGCGATCCAGAAGAAGGTGCGGTCGATCCATTTCTTCACTGCCGGCTTCTCCGAGACGGGCGACCCGGAGATGGCGCGGATGGAGCAAGAAGTCATCGGTAAACTGAAGGCCGCCGGGATCCGCGCTGTGGGCCCCAACTGCATGGGGCTCTACGTGCCGTCCGAGCGGATCGCGTTCATGAACGGCTTCCCGAAGGAACCGGGGAACGTGATGATGATCTCTCAGTCCGGCGCGAACGCCGGCGACGTGGTCCACGGCCTCGGGCGGCGCGGCGTGCGCTTCTCGAAGGTGGTCTCCTTCGGCAACGGGATCGACGTCCGCGCGCATGACCTCTTCGACTACGCCGCCGCCGACCCCCAGACCGAGGTCATCACTGCATATATCGAGGGCGTGCAGGATGGCCGTCGGATGTTCGAGTCGATCAAGGCCGCCGCCCGCGTCAAGCCAGTGATCCTGCTGAAGGGCGGCCTGACGGGTGCCGGCGCGCGCGCCGCGCACTCGCACACGGGTTCGCTGGCGGGGTCGATCGACATCTTCGAGGCGCTCTGCCGCCAGACGGGCGCGATGCGCGCCGAGACGATGGACGACCTGCACGACCTGGTGGTGGCGGTGACCACCTCCGTGAAGCGGGTACGCGGGCGGGGCGTGGCCCTAGTCGTCGGCGGCGGCGGCTTCGCCGTGCTGTCGTCCGACGCCATCGCCACGGCGGGCCTTGAAGTTCCGCCGACACCAGAAGAGACCAAGCGGTTGCTGCATGAATTTATCCCGGTCGCGGGGACCAGCGTGAACAACCCGATCGACACAAACATGGGGACGCCGGAGGTGGCGATGAAGACGCTCCGGATCGTCTCCGAGGCACCCTCGAACGACGTCATCATCGCCACACCAAGCCTCGGCCAGCGTGGCGCGCCCGGCGACACCACACCGTCAACAGAAGACCGTGAGGGACGCATCCGGGAGCAGATCACCGCGGCGGTAGAGACCTATGCGCGGACGCAGGAAGAGACCGGCACACCGATTGTGGCGCTGCTCCGCGACCGCACCGTGACCCCGGAACTCTCCGACGTGTTCCAACAGGAGGCGTACCGCGCCGGCATCGCGACCTATCCCACGGTGGCGCGGGCCGCGCGGGCGATCTCCCTCATGCTTCGGTGGCGCGAGCGGCGGCAGGGGCTCCCGGCCGTCTTCTAGCGGTCGCACCCATGATCCTCGTCGGGCAGTCGCTCCAGTTCCGGCGCGGCGCGCTCGCTGGCGCCTTCGCCCAGGACAACCGCGCCCTCGTGGCCGCCTCCGCACGGGCGCAGGTGGAGGCGGGCGCGCAGGCGCTGGACCTCAACTTCGGCATCGACCCGCCGCCGGACGAGATCCCGTGGGGCGTGGCCGCAGTACGCTCGGCCGTCCCGGAACTGCCGCTCTGGATCGACGCCGGGCGTCCTTCCACGCTCACCGCCGCTCTGCAAGCCTGTGCACGCGACGGCGTGGCCGGGCCACTCGTGGTGAACTCTCTGCCGACAGGCATGGGGATGAGCGCGGCGGATGAGGCCCTCATCCGCGCGACGGCCGCCGCCGCCGCAGGTCTGGTCGTCTCCCCCAGGCGCGTCGACCGCGACGGCATCGCGAACAGCGAGGTGGGTTGGGTGATGCACGAGGCGTCCCAGGCCGCAGACCGGGCGCTCGCCCTTGGCGTCCTGCCGCCGCTCTACTTCGACGCGCTCGTCTATCCGGCACTGCTCGACCCGCAGGGAGTACGCCGGTCGCTTGCGCTGTTGCGCGTCTTTGGCGCGCGCCCCGAGGTGACGCCTCTGGCTGCGGTCGGGAACATCGCCTTCGGCGCGCCGCAATCTGTCGCGGTGCCCTTGCGCATCGTCTACGCGGCGGCGGCCACGGGGGCGGGTGCGGGCGCGCTGATCCTGCCGACGGAGGACGCCGCCTGCGTCCGTGCCGTGCGATTGGCCCTCGGCGAGGTAGAACCGGCCGACGCGGGTGAGGCGTGGCTCTGCGACGTCGCGGCGTGGACAGCGCGCAACGAGCCGCTCCCGCCCGCACCCGAGGAGTACCGCGAGGCGGCCCGGCTCATCTTCGACGCCGAACGGCCGCTGAACACGCCGGGCATGCTATAGCCCGCGGCGGTCAGGTCCGCTGTCCCCACAGGAGGAGACGCGGGAACGGGAAGAAATACGGCTGCCGATCGCCCTCGATCGCTAGTAGCGCCGCTTCGTATGCCTCCAGGTAGCGCGGCCAGAGGACGGCTGGGAGGCGCGCCTGGTAGGCGGTCAACAGGCTGCCCTTCAGCCACTCCACGGCACCGTGCGTGGACTCCATGACGTGCGGGTAGATTTGCAACCGGACGTGCTGCTCGACAAACCCGAGGTCGTCGAGCAGCCGCGAGTAGAACACGGCATCACGCACGGGGTCTTCGCGCACCCAACCGCCGAGGGCGCTCGCGAACGGCTCCCGCTGCGCCACCTCCGTGGTCAGGCGGTGGGGGACGCCCTGGTTCGCGGGCATCTGCACGGCGATCTGCCCACCGGGCCTCACGAGTTTGACCAGTTCCGCAAAGAGCGTCTCGTGTCCCGTCACCCACTGGAGCGCGGCGTTGGAGAAGAGCAGGTCGAAGCCCTCGGGGTAACGTGCGGGCATCGAGCGGATGTCCTCGCGGTCGAAACGCAGGCCAGGCCGCACGAACGCGGCGGCCTTCTCTAGCATCGGGTCGGAGGAGTCCACGCCGACGGTCTCGGCTGCCTGGAGTGCGCCGTGGAGCCATGCGGTCAGCTCGCCCGTGCCGCAGCCTAGGTCCACCACGCGCATCCCCGGCCTCGGCTGGACAAGCGCGGCCAGGTCGTAAAACGGCCGGCTTCGCTCGTCGCGGAAGCGTCCGTACTGGCTAGGATCCCAGTTGCCGCGACTGACCGCCTCGTTCGTCATCGTTCGTCTCCGCTATGACCTGCCGGACGCGTCACGGGTTTACCATGCCTGCCCGCATCACGCAGGGTCACGCGATCCCGGAGCGAGAGGTTGAACCGATGTCCGACGCCCCCCAAAACGCCGCCCGCTGGGCGTACCTCCGCTCGCAGGTGCCGGCGATGGAACGCACCACCTACCTGAACGCAGGATTCATCGGGCCGATGTCCAACCAGGTCGCGAAGGCGTTCCGCGACCGCTTCGACCTCGAAGTTACCTGGGGGCCCACAACACGCTCGGTCTCCGAAGACCGGATGGCAATCACGACACGGTTGAAGGAGGCCGGCGCGCGGATGTTCGGCTGCGACGTGGACGAACTCGCGATCACGGGGAATACAACGGAGGGCGTGAACATCGCCGTGAACGGCGTGGAGATGCGCCCCGGCGACCGCGTGGTGACGACAAACATCGAACACGGAGGGGGCCTGATGCCCGCCTACCGGCTGCGCGAGCATGGCGCGGAACTCGCGTTCGCGCGGATCGACGCGGAGGACGGGCCAGGCGCGATCGTCGAGCGATTCGACGAGGCGCTGGGCGACCGGGCCCGGCTGGTAATCCTCAGCGAGATCTCGTTCTCCACGACGCAGGTGCTGCCGGTGCGCGAGATCGTGCAGATGGCGCACGAGCGCGGGGCGACGGTGGTAGTGGACGGCGCACAGACGGCGGGGCACATCCCGCTGAATATGCATGCGATGGACGTGGACGCCTACGCCATCCCGAGCCACAAGTGGCTCTGCGGGCCGGGTGGCATGGGCCTGCTGTATGTGAAACGCGACCGCATCCCCGACCTGGAACCGGTAAAGGTGAGCGGCCGCTACGCCGCTTCGTACGACTACGAGGGGAAATTTGAGCCGAAACGCGACGCGGTGACGAAGTTCGAGGTCTCCACGATGTCCTCACCGGCGGCGGCAGGGATGGCCGCAGCGATGGAGCAATACCTGGAGTCCGGGCCGCAGGCGCACTGGGATTATGTGCGCTGGTTGAATATCGAGGTGGAGCGGCGTCTGAGCACGATCCCCGGCGTGGAGCTGACCGGGGCACGTCAGGAGGCGACGCGCAGCGGGTTGTTCCTCTTCCGGCTCCGAGGCACGGATCCAGCTCACCTCGCCTATTACCTGCAGGCGGAGGGCGGCATCGTCTGCCGTTCCGTGAAGCAGATGGACTCCGTACGGCTTTCCCTCAACGCCTACAACAACACCACCGACCTCGACCGTGTGGCGGAGTACGTGGAACGTGCCGCAATGAAGGGGATCCCGGTGGCGGTGCTAGAGGCCGCCCGCGCCGCGGCGGGGCCGGTGGAGGCTTAGCCTGCGGCGGACAGAGGTCCGAGTTGCCCTGGGCCTCTGTCCGCGGTCAGCGCTACCGGTAGCGGTAAGCGGTCAGACGGTGCTCCACGCTCCGGCGGAAGTCCTCGCGGGCTTCCTGGTGGGAGGGGCGGCCAGGCCGGCCATCCCGCACCACCTGCCGGTAATACTCGTCCAGTCGCATCTGTGGCTCCTTCCACGCCCGCCGGAGCCGTGCCCTCGACGAGGTGCTTGGTGCTCGCTGTCGCGAACGCTGGGTGGCCGAATGCCCTTCGGGGGGACTACGCGAGAAAAAAACAAAGCCGGGAGGCGATTCGCCTCCGACGGCTGTCCGTGACTCGCTCGGGATGTATGCCAGCGCGGCGCCTCACTGGGAAGGGAAGAACGCGCCGGCGCCGTCGAAGGTAAACGAAGCGGGCAATAAATCTTCACGCCGGTGGCACGCCGCGAGACACACCTACAACAGCACCAGTTGCCGCTCCGGAGGTGGCGGCTTGATCGGGCGGGCACGACGATCAGCAATCCCGGCCTCGGTCGCGAGGCGCCGCACGCGCGCGCGGATCGGTTGGTCGACGGAACGGTCGAGATAGGCGCCACGGTAGAGCGAGGCGTAGCGCACCGCCTCCTCCGGCCAGACCCGCGCGAGGCCTTCGAGGAAGTGTTCTCGCGTGCCGCTCTGGAGATGGAGCGTGCCCGTCCACAGGTGCGTCGCGCCAGCGTCGCGCGCGGCGCGGACGACCTCCAGTAGTTGCTCGGGGCGGTCGGAGAGGCCAGGCAGCACGGGTGCCATCCCCACGCCCGCCTTAATGCCCGCGTCCACCAACATCCGGACGGCGCGCAGGCGCTGGCGCGGCGGCGCGGTACCCGGTTCGGTATTGCGCCAGACATGGTCGTCGAGCGTGGGCACCGAGACGTTCACCGTGACGGGGACACGTGCCGAGGCCTCCGCCAACACGTCGACGTCACGGACGATCAGCGGGCCGCGCGTGATGATGTCGAAGGGCGTGCGGGAGCGGCTCAGCACCTGGATGCAGCCTCGAGTGAGCCGGTATCCGCCCTCAGCGGGTTGATAGGGGTCGGTGGCCGAGCCGAGCGCGACGCCCTCGCGCCTCCACCCACGCCGCCGCACTTCGACGTCCAGGACCTCAACGATGTTGGTCTTGACACGGATGGAGCGGCCGTAGGCCTCGCCCGAAGGACGGTCGGCACGCTGTTCGAAGTTGCGGACGTAGCAGAAAGTGCAGCGGTGGGCACACCCCATGTACGGGTTCAGCGACCAGCCGAAAAACATGCCGCGCACCCGCGTCAGCGCGCTCTTGCACGGCTCCTCACGATATTCGATACGGGGCGGGGCGACTTCGGTGAGGGTGCGGTCAGGCATCCCCCCATAGTGAGATGCTCCCCCTCGGTTTCCGAGGGGGAGCTGGCACTCAGGCGGCGGTCCTGGTCGCCGCTACCCGTCGCCCGTCCCACGCGCGAGGACCGGGAGGCGCATCGGCCTCTGCAACTTGGGGTATGCGACGCCGAAGGCGGCCGCGCCGATGAGCGAGCCGGCGAGGACAGCCAGCGCGTAGACCTTTCCCTCTCCAATGCTCACGAGGATCGGGCCGGGGCACATTCCACTGATCGACCAGCCCACGCCAAACAGCACACCGCCGATGACGTTGCCTCGATGGCCGGGCTTGAGTTCGATGACCAGAGGCTGGCCGGTGAGCGTCTTGCCGTAGCGCTTCAGCAACCAGAGCGACGGCGCGGTGATCGCGACCGCGCTGCCGATGATCCCGTACAGCTGGAAGTTCGTCAGCAGAAACATCCCCTGGATGAAGTCGTAGTCCGCCGCGCCGGAGCGGCTGAGGACGAACCCGAAGACGGTGCCGAGGACGAGATAGAGCAGGACCATCGCCGTCTCCTTCCTAGAGGATCACGCGGTAGATGAGGTTGGTTGTGACCACCCCCGCCGCCATGAACGAGATCGTGGTGATCAGGCTGGGGATCTCAAGGTTGGAGAGCCCGAAGATCCCGTGGCCGCTGGTGCAGCCACCCGCCAGCCGGGTGCCAAACCCGATGAACAGGCCGCCGGCGAACATCCAGACGACCTTGCCGCCCGGCCCCCAGCCAATCTCGGTGTCGAACATCCCGAGGTCCCACACGGGCGACCAGCCGCCACCAAGGACGGCGGAGAGGATACCTCCGGACACAAGGCCGGCCAGCAGCGGCAGCCGCCATGGCCGGCCCGAGGTGATTGCAGATCGCTTGAAGTACGGCGCGTCGAGGACCAGCGAGCAGACATCCTCGAATCCGGTGGAGACACCGAGGCGTCGGTTGGCGACAGCGAGCAGGGTCAGCGTCACGAAACTGATGCCGAGCCCGGCGACCGCCCAGTGGATCGCCTGCATGTCATGAAGGATGAGCATGGAGCCTCACTTCCAGTGACCCGCGACCCCTCCGGTGCGGGATGCGCTGCTACTGTACGCGCGCTCCGGGGCTGAGAGGCCCTCATGGACGACCGGGAGATGATCGATGTCCGTAGACATCCGCTGGGGTACCCGCACCCGCCTCGACGGCGGGATTGAGGAACGAACGCTCACGCTCGACCGGGGCCACGGTCCGGTGCCGGGGCTGCTCTGGACAAAGGCAGGCGCCGCCGGGCGCACGCCACTGGTCCTGGTCGGCCACGGCGGCGGCGGCGCGAAGAACGCCGCGAACATCCTCGTCACCCGCAACTACCTGACCGGCCAATGCGGCATCGCCACCCTCGCCATCGACGGCCCGGTGCACGGCGACCGCGGTCCGGTGACGGACACGAGCCACCCAGCCTACTCCGAGATGTGGCGCAGCCCGCGCGCCGTCGATGAGATGGTCGCCGACTGGCAGGGCAGCCTGGACGCGGCGCTCGCGCTCGGCGAGTTCGACGCGGACGCCATCGGCTACTACGGGCTCTCGATGGGGACGATGTTCGGCCTGCCGTTCGTCGCGGCGGAACCGCGCGTGGCCGTCGCCGTGCTCGGGCTCTGCGGCGTCCGAGGCACTTCGATCGACCGAAGCGGCATCGGCCGGCGGCTGGCGGCCGACGCCGCCCGGGTGACGTGCCCGCTGATGTACCACGTACAATGGGACGACGAGCGGTTCGATCGGGAAAGCGCGTTCGAGTTGTTCGGGATGCTCTCTTCTCCAGACAAGCGACTGCAGTCCACCCCCGGCCTGCACGCCGGCGTCCCCACTGAGGCGCGTGACACGCTTCAGTCGTTCCTCGCCGCTCGCGTCGCAGCCCTGCACATCTCCGCAACGGCAGGTGTGCGATGAAGCGCGCACGGGTCGGCAACGTCGAGGTCGTCGCGCTCGTCGACTGCGTCGAGTCGTACGACGCGAACTCGGTCTACGTGGACGCCGTCGAGGCGATCGCACCGCTGAGCGGCTACCTCGACAGCGAGGGACGCGTCGCGCTGAACTTCGGCTGCTTCCTGCTGCGCGAGGGCGGGCGCACGATCCTCGTCGACACCGGCTGGGGGCCGGAGCACCACGGGCTGCTCCCGGACGAACTGCGCGAGGCCGGCGTGGGCCTGGACGAGGTCGACACAGTGATCTTCACGCACCTGCACGGCGACCATACGGCGTGGAACCTCGACCGCGCGACGGGCAAGCCGATGTTCCCGCGGGCGCGCTACCTCGTCCCGCGCGCGGACTGGGACCACTACAGCGCGGCGGGCTCCGCCTCGTTCGTCCGTGATGTCGCGCCGCTCGAACGGCTCGGCTGCCTCGACCTGATCGAGGGCGAGCGTGTGCTCATGCCGTCGATAACGACGCTGCCGACGCCGGGACACACGCCGGGACACACCAGCATCGCCATCGTCTCCGGCGGGGAGCGCGGGCTCATCCTCGGCGACGTGGTGCTCTCCGAAGTGGACGCGGTGCTCCCGGACCTCCTGAGTACCTTCGACGAGGATCGCGAACTGGCACAAAGGACGCGCCGCGCGATCCTCCAGCGGCTCCTCGACGACGGCTCGCTGGTGGGCGCGAGCCACATCCGCGCGCCCGGCCTCGGCCATTTCGTGCGCGAGGGCACCGGCACGCGTTGGCGGCCGCTGGCGTAGAGAGGCCAGCGATGCCGCTGCCCGCGTTCACCCTCGACAGCACCGATGGGCCGCGTGCGTTCCCGACGGGGCGGGCGGCGCTGCTGTGCTTCGTGAAGGAGGACTGCCCGACGTGCGGGCTCTCGATGCCGTTGATCGAGGCGGCGCACCGGGCGTTCAGCGGCGAGGTGGACGTGCTGATCGTGGGTCAGGACGCCGAGGGGAACGCGGTGCTGGTGGAGCGGCACGGGATGACGGCGCCGGTGCTGGACGACTCCGCGCTACGCGTGTCGTTCGCCTACGACCTGGACACCGTGCCCACGGTGATCCTCGCAGGGCCTACCGGCGAAGAGCGGACGCGGTTTGTGGGGTTCGGGCGGGACGACTGGCGACACCTCATGGCGTCGCTCGCGGAGGCCTCGGGGCTGCGGGAGCCCGCGGTGGACTGGGACGCCTACCCGGAGTCGCGGCCGGGGTGCGGCTCGAAGTCGGTGGAGCCGGGGATGGCGGAACGCCTCGAGGCGGAGGCGAGCGGGAGCCCGCTGCGCGCGCGGCGGATCGAGATCGCGGCGCAGGACGACGAGTTCGAGTTCATGTTCGACCAGGGGCTGACCGACGGCCTCCCGGTCGTGCCGCCGACGCCGGAGCGCGTGCTGCGGATGCTGCGCGGGACTCGACGGGACGCGCAGGAGGTGGTGGCGGTGGTGCCGCCGAACATGGCGCCCGCGACCACCGAGAAGATTGCGATCAACGCGGTGATGGCGGGGTGCCGCCCGGAGTACCTGCCGGTCGTGATCGCGGCGGTCGAGGCGGTCTGCACGGACACCTTCAACGCGCACGGGGTGATGGCGACCACGATGGGGGCCGCACCGGTACTGGTGGTGAACGGGCCTGTCCGGCACCGCATCGGGATGAACATGGGCCTCGGCGTGCTGGGACAGGGGAACCGCGCGAACGCGACGATCGGACGCGCACTGATGCTGGTGCTGCGCAACGTGGGCGGCGCGAAGCCGGGCGGCACGGAGCGATCGACCTTCGGTTCGCCGACGAAGTACACGATGGCGTTCGCGGAGTGGGAGGAGCGCAGCCCGTGGACGCCGCTCCACGTCGAGCGCGGCTTCCGCGCGGAGCAGAGTGTCGTCACCGCCTTCGGCATGACGGGCGGCCCGCACCTGATCGTCGACCAGACATCGAGGAGCGCGCGCGCCCTTGGCGGCAGCATCGCCGTGGGGCTCGAATCCGCGGCGCATCCGAAGGCGCACCGGTACGGCGACGTCCTGCTGGTAGTCGGGCCGGAACACCTCAACACGCTGACGCGCGACGGCTACACGACGAAGGAGCAGCTGCGCGCCCGGGTGCAGGAGGTGACGGCGCGGCCGATGGCCGATCTGGTTGCGGACGACGACGTGGGCGGCGGCGGCGCACCCGCCTCGCTAACATCGGAGCAACGGGCGCGGCTCGTGCCGAAATTCGAGGCGCCCGAGCGGATCAACATCGTGGTCGCGGGTGCGGACGCCGGGAAGTGGTCGGCGTTCTTCGCCGGCTGGACGACCGGGCCGGGCGGCACCATCCCTACGAGCCGGATCATCGAGGAGTAGGATGCGGCCATGACGCTGATCCTCGACCCCACCGATGAGCGTGTGCCGGTTCGGCGGTCGCTGACCGCGCGGCCGGAACACCTGCGCGGCGTGGTCGGGCTCCTCGACATCTCGAAGCCGCGCGGCAACGTCTTCCTCGACCGCCTCGAAGCGATCTTCGGCGAGCGGCTGCCGGAGGTAGAGGTCCGTCGCTACCGGAAGCCAACGTTCACCAAGCCGGCACCGGAGGACCTGCGACGAAAAATCCTGGAGGAGTGCGGCTTCGTCATCGAAGCCCTCGCCGACTGAGGATCCTGCACGACGTGCAGTGTGCACGACACCGTCTACTTCGAAACGCAGGGCCGGCCCTCCGTCTTCCTCGCCTCGACCGAGTTCGTGGACGCGGCGGAAGCGCAGTCGGTCGCCCTCGGGCTGCCGGAGGTACGCCGCGTCTTCGTGCCGCACCCGATCCAGGACGCCCTCGACGCCGAGATGCAGGCGAAGGCCGAAGCCGCCTTCGAGGCCGTGGTCGCCGCGCTTCTCGACGGCTGAGGCCTGTCGGACAACGTCTGCCCGTGAGAGGCCCCGACTCAAGCGGCTGCGCGCCGTACCATCCCGCGATGACGCGCGAGGCAGGCGCGCACCTCAACGGATCGGAAGCCGGATGACCGAGGCGATCTTCACGCGGGACGGCAATCTGTTCGTCCCAACCGACTACGCGCGCGGCCCCTGGCGGCCGGACACGATGCACGGCGGCCCGCCCGCTGGATTGCTCGCGCGCGCCCTCGAACGGCACGCCGGCGACGGCGCCTTCCAGATGGCGCGGATCACCATCGACCTCTTTCGGCAGCCTCCGTTCGCGCCGGTGTCAGCCGAAGTCAGGCCGTTGCGGGAAGGGCGGCGGATCCGCGTCCTGGAGGCCTCACTGCTCGCGGAGGGTGTGGAGATCACGCGTGCCTCCGCGCTCTTCCTGCTGCGATCGGACGCCGACGGGCAGGAGCATCCGGTCGCACCGCCTCCTGGACCAGAGGGTCTGCCGGGCAACTTCGGCTTCGGTCGCCGTGCGCCGGGCGCGTCGCTGATCCACGAGCAGGCCCGCCGTCCCGGCTTTGGCAGTTCCGTGGAGACACGCTGGGTGAGCGAGCCGGGCGAATCGCCTCCGACGATCTGGCTCCGCTTCCCCGTGCCGCTTGTGAAGGGCGAAGAAACATCCCCCTCGGTCCGCGCGGTGACGGTCTCGGACCTCGCGAACCCGCTCTCAAACCAGGTGGCGGACGGCGGGATGCCGCGCGGGTTCATCAACGCGGACAACACGCTGTACATGCACCGCGAGCCGGAGGGCGAATGGCTCTGCGTGCAGGCGTCATACCACGAGGAGATCGAGGGCGTCGGGATCGTCGAGTCGATCTGGTACGACCGCCGGGGCCGATACGGGCGGGGCGTGGAAGCGCGGCTCGCCCAGGAGCGGATCCGGTTCTAGCGACAGCGAAGGCTGGCCAGGGGTGCGATCATGCACGCCCGGCCTCGATGGGCCGCAGCATACGAGGAGGAGACTCAGATGAGCCGCATCGGCCCGCTCGATCCGGAAACGATGGATGAGGAACTCCGCAAGGAGTACGACAGCCTGGTGCGCTGGCGCGGCGGCACGCCGCCTCCGGACGGCATGTTCGGCGGGCCGTTCGACTCGTGGCTGCGAAGCCCTCAGCTCTGCCACAAGATGCGCGAGTTCGGCGGGATGCTCTGGAACGACACCTCGCTCGACCGCGGCATCGTCGAACTCTCGATCAGCGTCGCCGCCTGGTTCTGGCAATCAAACGTCGAGTGGAGCCACGCCGCCACGGCCATCAAGTTCGGCATCGAGCCCACGGTGCTGGACGCCGTCGCCGCTGGTCGACGCCCGGGCTCCCCGCGCGAGGACGTGCTGCTCGCCTATGATCTGTCGCTTGCGTTCCTCCAAGGGAAGGCGCTCTCCGAGTCGCTCTTCAACCGCGCGGCCGGCCTCTTCGGTGAACGGGGGCTCGTCGAGGTTGCGGAGATCGTCGGCTTCTACACCGCCGTCGCGTTCACAATCCGCGCGTTCGACATCGAACCCGGTGGGGACGCGCCGCGCCCGTTCGCCCGACCAGCGGAGGCGTAGACCCGCGGGCTAACGCGAATCTGACGATTCGCTCATGAATTCTCACAATCTGCCGAAGATCAGGGGGATCGTCGTGCCAAGGCGGGGCGGCGACGGGTGAGGGAATCTGTGCCCACGACGGATCTGGCCGAAGCCGAACATCTACTCGACACGCTCACGACCCCGGTCGTGGTGTGGGACTTCGACGGCCTGGTGCTGGCAAGCAACAACTCGGCTGCGGCCCTCTTTGGCTACTCGAAGGCACAGATGCGCCACCTCACCCGGAATATGGCGGTCCATCCGGAGGATCTGCAGGACGCCCAGGCACGGGCGGCGGCACGCCGTGCCGGCGACCACACACCGAGGCACTACGCCCAGCGCATCGTGACCGCGACCGGCACCATACGGCAATGCGCCTGCTCTGCTTCGGTATACGAACGCAACGGCCAGATTGTCGGCACCGTGGTCGAGTACATCGACGGCGATCGACTGGAGCAGATAGGCGGCGCGTTCGCCCGCAACGCCGCGCTGTTCCGCGAACTGTTCGAGATGAGCCCGGTCGCCGTGTTCAGTACGGGCATCGACCACCGGTTCGAGATGGTAAACCCGACCGCCCGCCTGCTCCTGCAGCGCCCGATCGAGGAGCTGGAGTCGGTGACGCTGGCAGACGTGGTCGCGCCGGAGCATGCTGATCGCGTGGCAACCTCATCTGGCAGCACCGGGAGCGGCGTAGCGGACAACGTGGAGGTGCCGGTCGTCAGGCCGGACGGCTCACGCCGGTGGGTACACCTCTCACTCCGTTCATGGCTGGGGCCGGACGGCGAGGTTGCCGGACAGGTCGGGCTCGCCCAAGACATCACGCAACAAGTGATGGAGCGTCAGGCGGCCGAGACCGCGGCCCGCCACGATGCGTTGACCGGGGCGCTGAACCGGCGGGCGTTCGATGAGCGGGTCGCCACCCCGGTCGTCCAGAACACCGCCGTCGCCATTATCGACCTCAACGATTTCAAGTCGATCAACGACCGCTACGGACACGGTGTCGGCGATGAGGCGCTCCTCGCGGTGGCAACCGCCCTCGACGCTGTGGAGCACGTCGAGGTCTACCGCACGGGGGGCGACGAATTCGCGGTCACGGCGTCCGGGTGGCCAGCGGCACGGTTAGAACGGGCGCTGCCACGCATCGTACCCGTGCCGGGGCGGGCGCTCCGCGCCTCGCTGGCCGTGGGCGCGGCGGTAGCGCCGGCCGGTACGTTGCTCAGCGCCGCCGTAGAGACCGCCGACCAGCGGATGTATCGCGCCAAGCGCGCCCGCCAGACCGCCCTTCGCCGCTCCGCGTAGCAGCACACTGGCGCCGCGGTGAACACATCGTCTTCTGGGGGTAGAGTCCAAGCATGGAGACGACGCTGCCAGTTGCTAGACGGCGCGGGGCACCGCCCCCGGTCGTCTCCTACGCCTGGTTCACGCTTGGGTGGACCCTCATCACGATCGTCCTCGGTGCGGTGGTGCGGGCGACGCATTCCGGCGACGGCTGTGGCGCTTCCTGGCCCTCCTGCGACGGCCAATTCTTCGTGACGGCGCAGACCGAGACGCCGCGCCTCATCGAGTTTACCCACCGATCGGTGAGCGGCCTCAACCTGCTGTTCGTAGCGGGGCTCCTCATGCTGGTCTTCCGTTCGCTCCCGGTCAGGCATCGCGCACGGCGGACAGCGGTGTGGTCGATGATCTCGATCCTCATAGAGGCGGGCCTCGGCGCGCTGATCGTCCTGTACGGCTGGGTCTCGCGAGACACTTCCACACCGCGCCAGATATCGGTGCCGCTCCACCTGGTGAACACGCTGGCGCTCACCGGTCTTATCGCGCTGCTCGTCTGGCAATTGCGTGGCGGTGGCACGCTCACGTTCGCGCGGAGCCGGGGCGCACGTGCGCTAGCGGGGCTGGCCACACTGCTCGTGCTGGTCGCGGCGACCGGGGCGACAACTTCGCTTGCGGACACATTGTTCGAGCCAGAATCGCTGGGGCACGGATTGGCCCAGGACCTCGACTCCTCGTCTGCGTTGATCGTGCGGCTGCGCGTGCTGCATCCGCTGATCGCGATCGTGACGGGGATCGTGATGGCCTCGTACGTATGGCGCCGCCTCGACGACGGCGTGGGTACGCGCCCCGGACAGGTGGTGCTGGTGCTGCTGGCGGTGCAGGCGGGACTCGGCTCGCTGCATATCGTGCTGCTCACCCCGCTGGCGACGGCGTTGATGCACCTCGCTGTCGCACAGACGCTCTGGGTTGCGTTCGCATTCTTCGCCTTCGACCGCCTCGAAGTGCGCGACCCCGGCGGCCTAAGCCTCGACTGATCCCGCCGCGGGCATCACATGTAGATCCTGCGGCGGTAGCTCCAGCGACCACTGTTTCCGCGTCGCGACGCCGAGGACCTCATACGGCCGTGCCGGCATGTCGACCTCGATCAGCGGCCCACCGGCGAGCGGGCGCATCTGCAGCAGGTGGTTCGCCCCATACGCCTCCTCCACCTCAACGATCGCGTCGAGCGCGTTCGTCGCCGGCCGGTCGCCCCGTCGAAGGACCACGCGCTCGGAGCGCACAGCCACGTCAACGGTGTCACCCACGCGCAGTACGCCCACCCAGGAAGCGCATCGCCAGCGCAGCGGCCCTACCTCAACCTCAATGCTGTCGGGCGCGGTCGCCACCACACGTCCGCGATAGAGGTTGCGGACGCCGAGGAGCTCGGCGACACGCCCCGAAACTGGGCGGGAGAAGATGTCGTCGGGCGCTCCAGCCTGAAGCACGCGCCCAGCGTCCAACACGACGAAGCGGTCCGCGAGCAAGTAGGCCTCGCGCAGGTCGTGTGTGACGAAGAGCGCGCCACGCCCGAGTTCGCGCTGGAGGCGGCGCAGTTCGAGGCGGAGCGAGCGGCGGATCGCGTCGTCGAGGGCGGAGAATGGCTCGTCCAGCAGTAGGAGCCGGACATCGCGCACGAGGACGCGCGCCAGCGCCACGCGCTGGCGCTGGCCGCCGGAGAGCGTGCCGAGATCGCGATCGCCGGCACCTTCGAGGCCCAGCGCGGCCAGCGATGCTTCGGCCCGTTGCCGCCGGTCGGCACGAGTTCCCGGGAGGGCGAAGGCGACGTTCTCCCAGACGGAGAGATGCGGGAACAGCGCCAGCTCTTGCACGACATAACCAGTACGTCGTGCTTCCGGAGGGAGGTCGATGCCGTTCGCCGCGTCGAACAACACCTCACCATCGAGGGTGATACGGCCTCGGTCCGGACGGACGAGGCCGGCAATCGCGCGAAGCGTCAGACTCTTGCCGGCGCCGGATGCGCCGAACAGCACGACGATCTCGCCATGTGCTTCGATCGCCACATCCAGTGCGAAACGACCCGTGCAGGTGGTAAAGGCAGCTTCGAGGCTCACGCGAGGCCTCGTTTCGCTACGATACGGAGCGTCATCAGCAGGACCAGCGCAACGGCGAGCAGCACCAACGAGAGCGCGACCGCGCCCGGTAGCCCAAGCGGGCCACCCTCGAAGGCCGCGACGACGGCAAGCGGCAGTGTCTGAGTCCGGCCAGCGAGGTTGCCAGCGAAGATCAACGTGGCCCCCAGTTCGCCAAGGGCACGCGCCCAGCAGAGCACCGCGCCGGCGAGCAACGGCCCACGCGCCAGCGGGACGGTAATGCGGCGAAAGACGTGCGCCCGCGAAGCGCCAAGGGTCCGCGCGATCGCCTCCAGTTCCGGGTCGACCGCCTCGAACCCGGCGCGCGCCGCACGCACGTAGAGCGGCGCCGCCACGAAGGTCTGCGCGACGATTACGGCCAGGGCCGTGAACGGCAATGAGAACCCGGTCAGCGCCTCGATCGGCTCGCCCAGCAGACCACGACGCCCGAAGGCAGTGAGCAGCGCGACGCCGGCAACCGTGGGCGGCAGCACGATCGGCAGGTCGAGCAGCGCGTCCAGCACCGCGCCCCCCGGGATGCGGCACCGGGCGAGGAGGTAGGCGACCGGCGTCCCGAAGAGCAGGCTGAGCGTGACCGAAACGGCTGTCGTCACTAGCGAGAGGCGGAGGGCCGTGCCGACCGCGGGATCGCCCAGCGCCTCGCGGGCACGTGGGTCATCCATGGCGCGCCAGACAAGGCCGGCGAAGGGGAACAAGAAGAAAAGAGCGAAGACCAACGCGAGCAGCGCGACGGCGAGTGTGGTTCCAGAGGGGCGGCGCTGGGTCATCGAGAGGGCATAGTAAACCCACGCTTCGTGAGGGACGTCTGCCCTTCGGCCTCGCGGATGAAGGCGACGAAGGCGAGGCCCGCCGTGGGGTTCGTCCCGCCCTTGAGGGGCACAATGAGGTACGTCGCACTGACGTTGTAGGCATCCGGGATCGGGATCGCCTCGACCTTCAACGAGGCGCCGACATCAGTCTGATAGACGATGGCGCCGTCGGCCTCGCCGAGTTCGACTTTCGCGAGGGCGGAGCGGACATTCGCCTCGCGGCTCCGCACGTTCGCGAGGACGCGGCCGCGGAAGTCCGCACCGAATACACCGCTGCGGTCAGCCGCCTCGATCGACTGGAGGGCGTACGCGCCCACCGGAACAACATCCGCCGCCAGCACGAGGCGAAGCCCGGGCTTCGCAAGGTCGCCGTAGACCATGATGGCGGTGGAGCCCGCGGGCTTCGCAACGACGAGGCGATTCCGCGCGAACACCTCGGGCGCGGTGGCAAGTCGATCCGGCTGTACTGTCTTCACCTGCGCTTCGTCCGCCGAGGCAAACACGTCGGCTGGTGCGCCTTCATTGATCTGGGTGGCGAGCGTGGAGGAGGAGGCGAAGTTCAGGGTGACTTTCGTACCGGGGTACTGGCGCTCGAACGCGCGGGTGGCGTCCGCGAACGCCTCGGTGAGCGAGGAGGCGGCCGAGACAATGACTTCGCCCGTCACTTCGGAGGAGGACGGGGGGGCGCCCCCGCAGCCAGCCAAGAACGCCGCCGCGATGAGCAGCGCGACGAGCGGGCGGGCTGACACTAGCCGAGCCCGCAGAGCGCGAGGAAGCGGCGGGCGGCCTCGGTCGTGCCGGTACTGGCGGCCAGGCCCACCGCGAGAACGACGAGCGTGAGGTTCGCCGCGGCGGCCCACAGGGCGAGGCGGAGGAGGCGGGTGCGGGGGGTCACGCGGGCACCTCGCGGCGTTCGGCGTAAGCGACGTTGGCGGCGGCGTAGGAACGCTCCCACTGCGGCTGTACGGCGATGAACGCCTCGACACAGCGGGGGTCGAAGTGCGAACCGGCATCCTTGCGGATGATGGCGGCTGCCTCATCGGGGGTCATGGGGACGCGGTACGAGCGGTTCGAGCGGAGGGCGTCGTAGACATCGGCGACGGCGGCGATGCGCGCCTCCAGCGGGATCGCCTCGCCAGCGAGGCGATCGGGGTAGCCGGTGCCGTCCCACTTTTCGTGATGGTGCCGGATCACCATCGACTCCACGTCCGAACCGAAGGTGAAGCGCAGGATCTCCCAGCCGCGGCCGGGGTGCTCACGGATGATGCCGAACTCCTCGTCCGTGAGCCGCCCCGCCTTGTGCAGGATCGCGTCCGGGATGCCGATCTTCCCGACGTCATGCAGCAACGCACCTGCCGCCAGGCCGCGCAGCCGAGGACCAGGCAGCCGCATCTGCTCGCCCACGAGCACGCTCATCGCAGCAACGCGTTCGCCGTGGCCCAGCGTGTATCCGTCGCGCGCCTCGAGCGCCGCCGTCAGCGTGAGGATCGGCTCGGTGAGCCCGCTCCTCAGTTGTTCGACGGCGCCCGAGACCGTGAGCGCGGCGAAGGAGTGGACGGTGCGGCCACGCGAGTACTCGAGCACGACGCCCCAGAGCACGGCGAAGAAACCAGCGAGCAGTTGCAGGTGGTAGAGCCAGAAAGTGCCGCGCCAGATCGCGCCGAAGTGAAGCGAGAGTTGCGCCTGCACGAGCAGGGCCGCGCCGAGGGCGACCGCGCCGAACATTTGCTGGCCGGTGCGGGCGTACCCCGCGGCGTAACGCACAGCGGTGGTCGTCCCGATCAGCACGACAGAGGCGAGCGTCATCCACGTGAGCACGACGCTGCCAACAAGCCAGCCGGGTACGGTCTCTGGCCGCGTCAGGCCGACGATGGCGTAGGCGAACAGCACCGCGATCACCAGGCCGAGGATGGCGCCGCGCCAGCGGACGATCGCCCGCTCGACGGGCCTCGGCCATTCGACCGTGCTGGCGGCCAGGAAGGCGGCGGAGACGACGACGGCGAGGCGTGCGGAGAGGCCCGTCAGGTTGAACAACCAGATGGCCGGGGCGGATTCGGGCGCGCCGCTGAAGCCGTAACCGCCGGCCGTGGAATAGGAGCCGGTGTAGCTGCTGGCCACCATCACGCCCGGTGTCGCCAAACCATGGACGGTGAAGAGCCCGGCCATCGACAGGAAAGCGAGCGCCAGCATGAGCACGCGGGCATTGCGGGCGCGGAAGGCGGCGACACCAGCGGCGACGGCCAGCAGAAGGCAGGTGATGGCGGCGGCGGAGACAACCCAGAAGTGGCCGACCGGCGACGCCCATTGGATCGCGCGATCCCAGTCCGTCTGAGCGCGCAGGGCGAGGAATGCGGCGCTCGACGCGGCCAGCAGCACGAGCCAAGGCAGGACGGTCGGGAGCGACCGGCGAAGCATGCGCATCCCCTTAGCAGTCGCCGAGGCCCAGCGTACCGCGCTACGCCCGGCAACGCTCGCCGTCCGGCTATCATCCGCGCGCGGCCTGCGGGACGCGGCAGCGGAGGGCGGACGATGCTCGAAGGCGTACGCGTGGTGGACCTCTCCCGCGATCCGGGCGCGGCCTACGCGGCGCGGATGTTCGCCCTGCTGGGCGCGGACGTGGTGAAGGTGGAGCCGCCCGAGGGTGACCCGGCGCGCCGTCGCGGGCCGCGGCGCGGCGATGACGGGGAATCGAGCGCGCTGTTCGCCTACCTGAACGCGGCCAAACGCTCCGCCATCCTCGACTCCGCTGTTGATGCTGACCGGACGACGTTGCTGCGCCTGATCGGACACGCCGACGTGGTGTTCGAGGACGGCGCGCCGGGCTGGTGGAAGGCACGCGGCATCGATTTCGCCGCGCTGACGGCAACGTACTCTCAACTCGTCGTGGTGTCTGTGACACCGTTTGGACAGGACGGCCCACGTGCGGGATGGCGTGCGACGGCGCTGACGTCACTCGCCTCGAGCGGTCAACTGGCGCTGAGCGGCGACCCCGATGCGCCACCGCTGAAGGTGGTGGGCCAGCAGGCGTATTACCAGGGCGGGCTGCATGCGTTCTCCGCCGCGCTCACGGCGCTGTACGCCGTCCGCCGCGAGGGTCTCGGCGATTGGATCGACCTCTCGCTACAGGAAGTGCAAGCGGCGAGCCTAGAGGCGGCCGGCCCGGTCGCGATGGTGCGTGAGCTCGACACCGGTCGCGCCGGCAACCAGGCACGCGCGGTATGGGGGATCTACCCGTGTGCCGACGGCTACGTGGGTGTCGCCTCGATGGCGCGGCAGACCGGCTCCGTCTACCGCTGCATCGAGCACCCTGAACTCGCCGAGGACCCGCGCTTCGCCGACCTCATCAATAACCCAGAGATGAACGAGGTCGCCTCGATGTTGATTGAGGAGTGGACGATGGCGCGAAGGGCGCAGGAGATCTTCGAAGCGTCGCAACGGCACCGAGCGCCGTTCTCGCTGATCCCAACGCCTCGCGACTTGTTGGAATGGGCACCGCTGCGGGCCTCCGGCTTTTGGAGCGAGGTCACGCATCCCACGCTCGGCACACATCCGCTGCCCGGCGCGCCTTTTACTCTCAACGGGGAGCGGGCCCGCGCCACACGGCCTGCGCCGCTCCTCGGCCAGCACACCGACGAGGTCATGCGCGAGGCGGCGGAGCCACCCCCGGCAGCCCCAGCCTCCGGCGGCCATGCCACACGCCTCCCGTTCGATGGCCTGCGCGTCCTGGATCTTTCGCAGGTGTGGGCGGGGCCGTACGCGGCGCGGTTCCTCGCGGACATGGGCGCGGACGTGATCCATATCGAAGGGCCGGGGTTTCCGGACGCCGTGCGTGGCCTGATGCGCAGCGATGATCCGCGATCGTTCAACAAGGCGACCTACTTCAACGAGTACAACCGGAACAAGCGAGGCCTCGCACTTGACCTCCACCGGCCGGAGGGGATGGAGGCGTTCAAGCGGCTCGTGCCGCTCGCTGACGTCGTGATCGAGAACTGGAGCGTCGGCGTCTCGGAGCGTCTCGACATCGGATACGACGAACTGCGCGCACTGAACCCGCGCATCGTGTTCGTACAGATGCCGGGCTTTTCGAAAGATCTACCGGAGTCGGAGCGAGTCGGCTTCGGGCCAACGATCGAACAGATGGGCGGCCTCGTCGCGTTGCAGGGGTATCAAGGCGGGCCGCCGCATAAGAGCGGCATCTCGTATGGTGACCCCATCGCGGGATCGTGGCCGCCGGCGCGACCGCCCTCGGCCTCTGGCGCCGCGAAGGCAGCGGCGAGGGGTGCCACATCGTCGTGTCGCAACGCGATAACGTCATCGGGATGGTCGGAGAGTTCATGGTCGCGGAAGCCCTCGATATTGATTACCCGGTGCGTGACGGCAACCGCGACCCGGACGCCGCGCCGCACAACGTCTACCGTACCCGCGACGACAACAGTCGCTGGCAAGGTGACGCGCTCGGCCAGCCGGTGGCGGAGTTCCATGACACCTGGGTCACGATTGCGGTTGACTCGGACGAGGCGTGGCGCGCGCTCCGCGGGGTTGTGCGGGAGGCACGCCTCGACGACCCGACATACGCGACGCTGTCCGGCCGGAAAGCCGCGGAGGCCGCCATCGATGCCGTGGTCGGTGAATGGGCACGGGGACGGGACGCGACCGAGGTGGCGGAAGCGCTGCAGGTGGCGGGCGTCGCAGCCTGTCCGGTGCTGACGCCGCTGATGCTGGTGCGGGACGCCCACCTCGCGGCACGGGAGAACTTCCCGACGACGGCGCATCCCGAAGCCGGCGAGGTCCGCACGTCACGCCCGGTGTGGCGGATGGCGCGGCGGCCCACGCCCCGGCCCGCGCCCGCACCGACTTTCGGCCAGCACAACCGAGAGGTGCTGCGCGACCTAGCGCACTACAGCGACGCCGAGGTAGACGCATTCGAGGCGGACGGGATCATCGCGACCATCCCGACGCGATCATGACATCAGACATCCCGGACGAAGAGAGCCTGGACGAGACGCCGGAAGAGGCTGAGGCGTACCGCCGCCTGTTGCGCGAACAGAAGCTGAAGAAGGGACTGCTGATCGTCAACACGGGGACGGGCAAGGGGAAAACGACGGCCGCGTTCGGCCTCGCGATGCGCGCGCGCGGCCGCGGGATGCGGGTCATCATGATCCAGTTCATCAAGCGAGGCACCGCCCGGTTCGGGGAGATCCGCTCGGCCCGTGAACTCGGCATCGAAGTGCGTGGGATGGGCGACGGCTGGACGTGGCGGAGCAAGGATCTGGACGAATCGGCGGAACTGGCACGAGCGGGCTGGGCACGGGCACAGGGGGTGATCGCCGGGGGTGAGTATGACCTGGTGATCCTCGACGAGTTCACGTATCCGCTGCACTATGGCTGGCTGGACACCACGGAAGTCCTCGCATGGATCGCGGCGAACAAGCCGCCGATGCTGCACCTCGCGATCACCGGGCGGTACGCGCCGGAGGCGCTGATCGAGGCAGCCGACCTGGTGACGGAGATGCGGCTGATCAAACATCCGTTCAAGGAGCAGGGGATCCGCGCGCAGCCGGGGATCGAGTTCTAGGAACCCGGCGTACTTCCCGCAACGCCCGGATTGCCCGCGCCTATACTCGCGCTGCCCGGCCGCGCTGCCGGCCCCGTCTCGGCTGAACGCAGGAGTCACGGCCCTGATCAACAAGATTGTCGCCACGTTCGATGAGGCTGTCGCTGACCTGCAGGACGACGCCACGATCCACTTCGGCGGGTTCGCGTCGCCGTTCAACAGCCCGTCCTACCTCGTCGCCGCCGTCGCGCGGCGCGGCGTGAGAGGCATCACGGCGATCTCGACGTCGATGGGCCGGGGACTCGAACATCGTGACTCCCAATCGCCGTGGCTGCCGCCCGAGTTACGGCCGCAGGACTTCTTCGACGTATCGCTCATGGCCGAACTTCGCCAGTTGAAGAAGGGGATTACCTCGTTTGCCGTCGGCGCACGACACGACCTGATCTACCCGTTCGAGGAGCGTCTCGCGGAGGGCACGGTAGAGGTCGAGGTGCTCGGGCAGGGGTCGCTGGCGGAGCGGATCCGTTGCGCGCGCGCCGGCATCGCCGCGTTCTACACGCCGGTCGGGCCGGGCACCGACGTGGCGAAAGGGAAAGAAGTCCGGGACTTCAATGGCGTCCCGCACGTCCTTGAAACCGCACTGTACGCGGACTTCGCGCTGGTCCGGGCATGGAAGGCCGACCGATACGGTAACCTGGTCTACCGCGGCCCGCGGACGTTCAACGAGACGATGGCGGGCGCGGCGCGGGTCACTATCGCCGAGGTTGACGAAGTGGTCCCGCTCGGCGAACTGAAGCCCGACCAGATCCACACCGCGGGCGTATACGTGCAGCGCGTGGTCGTGCGTCCAGCGACGCCGGTGACCTCGTGGGAAACGCCCCAGTGAACGCCGGTGAGCCGGAGCGACTGCACCCGTCGGTCATGGCGATGATCGTTACGCGTGACTTCCAGGATGGCTACATCGTGAACCTCGGCGTCGGGTTGCCGCTCGAATGCGCGAACGCCATGCCGCCGGGTCGAGAAATCCTGTTGCACTCGGAGCTGGGGTTGCTCGGGTTCGGGCCGGTGATCAGCGACCACACGAAGGCCGACCCATACGTGACGATGGTCGGCAACCTGCCGGTGGAGGCGCTTCCCGGCATGGTGTTCATGAGCCACGACGAGTCCTTTGCCATGATCCGGGGGAAGCACCTCGACATCGCAGTCCTCGGCGGGCTGCAAGTGGACGTCGAAGGGAACCTGGCGAACACGCAGTTCGACGGGAAACCGGCTGGGAACCTCGGGGGCGCGCCTGACCTCGCCTACGGGGCGAAACGTACCGTCGTAATGATGCGTCACACCACGAATGAGGGCGCGCCGAAGATCGTCAACCGTTGTACGCTCCCGCTCACCGCGCCGCGCTGCGTCACCCGGGTGGTGACGGACGTGGGCGTGTTCGACATCGAAGGCGGACGGGTGATCTTGCGGGAGTACGCGCCCGGGTGGACGCCGGAGGCGATCCAGCAGATCACGGAGCCACCGCTCGCCGTGGCATCGGACGTGCGCGAAGTTTCGCTCGTCTGAGCCCAGCGGCCGATGAGGATGCACACACCCGACGAGGCCAGCGGAACTCCCGGCGACCCACCATCGTTTTACCCCTTAGTGGGATCCGTCACGTCCGTAACGTCGGAGGGGCAGCATGATCAGCCATCTCATTGGTCGGATTCAGACGCAGGTCGCCTGGCAGGTAGGTCTGGGCGCCGCTGTCGTCCTCGTCGCGTTCGGCGTGGCGACCGCCGTCGTCATGCAGAACAGCAGCGACGACACCTCGACTGTGGGCATCGTGCCGGGCCGAGGATCCGAAGGTGGCTTCGCGGCGGTCGCCCCTGAGGAGCGCACAACGGCGACAAACTCGGGCGCCCCAGCGCCATCCGCCGGCCAGCCGAGCGGCGACATTATCGCCGGGAACGATTCGTCGGCTGCCCCGGACGTCGACCGATCCGTCATCCGCACCGGCAGCGTGCAGATGGAAGTGCGCTCGGTCGCCGACACCTTCGAGCAGGTGCGCACGATCGCCACCGGGGCGGGCGGCTTCGTCGCGGACTCCACCTTTGTCGGCGGCGCGGGCGACCACACAGCCCGCCTGACGCTCCGCGTCCCCGCTGCCCGCTTCGGTGAAGTGGTGACACAACTCCGCGGCCTCGCGATCGAGGTGCCCACGATCGCGACGAACGCACGCGACGTCACGGGAGAGACGGCCGACATCGAGGCGACACTGCGGAACCTGCGAGCGGTCGAGGCGCAGTACGCGCAGCTGCTCGGGCGCGCGAACACGATCGGCGACGTGCTGCAGGTGCAGGAACGGCTGAACCAGATGCGCCTGCAGATCGACCGCACCGAGGCCCGCCGTGCGCTGATCCAGTCGCAAACCGAGATGGCCACGCTCACCGTCATCCTGCAGCCAGCCGGCACCAGCGTCCGCGGTACCGGACTGCGGGCGGCCGCGGTCGAGGCATGGCAGTCGTCGCTCAACACGCTGGAGCAGATCGCGACCGCCGTGGTCATTGTGGCCGTCTATTCGTGGTGGATCGTGCCTCTGGGCGTCCTCGTGGTATTCCTGGTCAAGCAGCGCTGGACACGGCGGACCGCTACAGAGCAACCGCCCACGCCGATCGGGTAGTGATCTGCCGCAACCACGTGACTTGAAGCGGGCCCCAAAGGGGCCCGCTTTCCTTGCCCGAATTGCCCGGAAGAGGGCTGGCGCTACACTCCGGCGACCTCGCGAGATTCATGGCGAGATTCGTGGAAGGCCACCCCCGTGGATCGCGACCCCTCGGAATCTCGGTTCCGCCATTCGGTTGACCGGGCGCTACGGCCACAGGGACGCGTGTTCTACGGCTGGTGGATGGTGGCGGCAGGCGCGGGCGCGCAGGCGGTCATCGGCGTCCTATTCAACCAGGCCTTCAGCACGTATGCCGCCGTCCTCCGCCACGACTTCGGCTGGAGCCGGAGCGAGCTGTCGGCTGCGTTCGCGATGGCACGTGTCGAGAGCGGACTGCTGGGGCCGGCGGAGGGCTGGCTCCTGGACCGCTTCGGGCCCCGGAAGGTCATGGTCTTCGGGCTGACCCTGCTCGGGCTAGGACTGATCGCGTTTTCGTTCATCAACTCGTTGCTTTTCTTCTACCTCTCGTACTTCCTGATGGCGATCGGCGCGACGCTAGGCGGCTTCCTCGCGATCACCGTGGCGCTCGTAAGCTGGTTCAGCCGTCACCGCGCGAAGGCACTCTCGATCACGCAGATCGGGTTCGCGACCGGCGGCCTGCTCATCCCCATCACCGTCGGCGCGATCGAGCAGTTTGGATGGCGCCCCACGGCGTTCGTCTCCGGATTCATCATCTGGAGCCTCGGCATCCCGCTGGCAATGCTGATGCGGCATCGCCCGGACCTCTACGGTGAAACTCCGGACGGCTTGCCCGTCACCGCCGCCAGCGAACCGGGCGGTGGCGGGCACCACTCACGCCATGCCGTCGCGGTGGACGGCTCCGAGGATTTCACGGCCCGGCAGGCGCTCCGGACATCCGGGTTCTGGTTCATCTCACTAGGACATGCCTCTGCACTGCTCGTGGTGTCCGCTGTGATGGTTCATGTCGTGCTGCACCTGACGGAGGGGCTGGGGTACTCGCTGGGCAGCGCCAGCCGGGTGATCGCGCTCATGACCGGGATGCAGATCGTGGGACAGATCAGCGGGGGGATCCTCGGCGACCGCTTCGACAAGCGGATCATCGCCACGGTGTGCATGGCGCTGCACTGCATCGCGCTGCTGACGCTCGCTTTCGCCACGAACATGGGGATGGTGATCGCGTTCGCGGTGATGCACGGCTGGGCGTGGGGCACGCGAGGCCCGCTCATGCAGGCCATGCGCGCTGACTACTTTGGCACGTCAAACTTCGGGAAGATCATGGGGTTGTCCAGCATGATCGTGACGATCGGCAACACCACGGGTCCGTTGCTTGCGGGCATCGTGGCGGACCGCACGGGAAACTACGAAGTCGGGTTCACCGTCCTCGCAATCGGGGCGCTCGTCGGGTCGCTGTTCTTCCTGGCCGCAAAGAAGCCGGCGCCGCCGGAGCGGCCCGCGCCGCCAGCAAGCATGGCAGCCGCTAGCTAGACCGGATATCCATTATCCTTAGCGGATCACGTACCCGGCACCCCGAATCGTGGCGATGAGGCCGGCGGCACCGGCGTGCTTCAGCTTGGCCCGCAGACGAGAGATTTGCGCTTGCACAAAATTCGGTGAGCCGTAGGTCTCGTGACGCCAGACCGCCTGCGAGACAGCATCCGCGCTCAACACCACACCTCGATGTTCAAGGAGGAGGCGGAGGATCGCGAACTCGGTCGCGGTCAGCCTGAGCGGCGCGCCGCGGACGAAAGCCTCCTCTGTCGCCCGATTGAGGATCAGATTGTAGGGTTCCCCCGTCTGATAGAGATTGTCACCGGGGCGGGTACGCCTGAGCACGGTTTCCGCACGCCAAGCGAGTTCGGTGGCCGTGAGGCCGCATCCGATTACATCGTCCGCGCCGAGGTCGAACCCGCGCGACTGGGCTAAGGGGCCGCCAGTGGTTATGACGATAACCGGCATCTCACCCAGGCGACGTGCCTCTGTCAGGACCGCCATCCCGGGGATGTCGGGCAGTCGATCATCCAGCACCATGAGGTCGAACGCGGAGCGCCTTAGCAGGTCAATCGCACCTCGGCCCGACCCGACGGACGCGAACTCGACACCCTGATACTGGAAGGAGTCGCGAAACTGACGCCAGTACTGCTCATCCGGACCGGCGAGGAGGATTGAAACAGCGCCAGACCGGGACGCGGCCGAGGCTGCTGAGTACAGCGAAGACTCACCAATCAGCATCTGTGACTTTCTAGTGCTGTCGTCTAAGGCTGTCATCGGAGGGTTCACCCTCACGAGGCCGGTACGCATTGGGGGCTCGCACCCGGCCTCGTGAGGGCGGGACCATGCTCTAGGCAGGCACCTGGGTCTGACGATGAGGCTGGTACCACCGCGCCTTGCGACCGGCGACGTGCGCGACGCCCAGCCGGACCTCGTCCGCGGTGACATCCAGGACGAACCGCACCTGCCGCTTGCGGGCGAAGGCAAGGGGCCCGTCCGGCGCCACCGACTCGAAGACGAACGCCTTGCCGGCGGCGTCCGCCAGCGTGAACGCGACGACGATCTCCGCCCCCGTGATCGACGGCAGTTCGTGGAACTCCGCCCGGAGGTCATTGGCCGTCGCCTCATCTAGATAAGACGCCAGGAGTTCGTACACAGCGACCCCGTCGACGGGACCCTGCGCCATTTTACGGATCTCAACCCGGAGGTCTGGCTCCGTAGCCAGGACTCGTGTGACTTCAGCTGTAATCCTGCGACATTCGGGACCGCTCATACATACCGCCTTTCTGACTTCGTTGTAGACTCCCCAGCAGGGATCGAGATCGGCCAGATAACCTAGGTACTCGACTACGTATCATTCGTCAGATATCATATTTATGATGGACAGTCAGAGCGACCCAGTACAGGAGGCTTGGCACCTTCTCCGGACTCACGCGGATGAGCTCCCTGACTTCTGGACGGGGGTCTACCGGCGTGGGCTAGAGTCCGCGTTCCGCAAGGGCGATTCGCGCTCAGGCGTCGGGTTGGCGATCTTCGCGGCTCTTTCGCTTGAATACCAAGGCAAGCCCGGACGGGCCATCACCCATCTTGACGACGCACTCTCCGTATTCGCATCGGACCGCGCGGCGCGCGCACGCCTGCTCGCGCGTCGGGCCCTGGTCGAGGCGATTTGTGGCACAGACTCCGCGGCGCAGACGCTGGCGCGTGCCCGACGCGGGATCCGCGGGCTCGACGCCGACGATGCACTTGATCTCGACATCTACACCGCAGTCGTGAAGGCGATCCTGCTGGATGCCGACTGCGTGGTATGCGCGGAACGTGCTGTCGCTGCTGCCCGCGGCACATCCGCGATGACGATGGCGGAGGGCATTAAGCCCTGGGTCATCACCGCGATGCAGGCATTCGGCATGGCGGAACGCGCGGAGATATGGACCGCTTCGCTGAGCGCCCATACCGACGTTGCCGGCGACATGTTCCGCCGGGCCGACGTCGCCGCACTCGACTTCGCCGCACGCTCGCGGGCGCAGGTCTGCGAGCCGGATGAAGAGGTGCTGGCCGGGGCGCCGCGCAACACGATCGCGCGGTGGCGCATCGGAGTGACCCGGCTGTACCTCAGCCTCCTCCAGCGCGACCGGACGAAGGCCGCCGCCGCGCTCGAAACGCTCGGTGGACTCGCCGGACGCATGAACCCGATCTGGGGATCGAGCCTCCCGGCCTATCGAGCCGCGCGCGACGCATGGTTCGAGGACGGAGCTGGCAGCCCATTCCCGACGCCACCGGAGGCCGTGTCGGCGGTGACGCTCCCAGCCGCGCTCGCGGGACTCAATGCGTCGAGCCAGGCCGGCAGCCAGGACGACGCCGTCCTCTGGCGACGGTGGGCAGACGGACTGCCACCGCACATCCAGTCGTCGCTTGGCTGGCCGGTTTCCATCGACCGGTTGATTGCGCTGAGCGACATCCGACTGGGACGCGTCGGGAACGCGAAGCGGCGGTTCGAGCGCGCCGTGCGGTGGGCGGAGGCGGGCGGCTACTTCATCGAGCGTGCGATTGCCCTTGTACAGCTAGCGGAGCTCGCCACCCTCGCGTCACTCCCCACCACGCGCGAACGCTGGCAGGGACTCCGGCGGCGCGGCCGCGCGGAGCTAGACGGTCTGGGCATCGACCCTGACCCGCTGGCCTACCAGGTCGCGCGCGCGCTGGCGCTAGGCCGCACCTCTGACTATTCGCCGAAGCTGACGCCGCGCGAAGTGGAGGTGCTGTCACTCCTCGCGCGCGGACACACACACCGCGAGGTTGGCACATCACTTGGAATCTCGTGGCGCACCGCGCAGGTCCATGCGGCGAGCGCGTACGGGAAGCTTGACGCGACGAGCCGCATCACCGCGATCTCCCGCGCGCGCGAACTCGGCTTGCTAGCGTAGCCCTCAGATGGCTCGGGCTATCCCCCCGCGAGTTTCACCCGATGTCCGAGGGCGATGAGTCGGTCTTCGAGCCGCTCTCGGTGGTCGCCTTGTATTTCCAGCACAGAGCCTTCGCGCGTACCACCGGCTCCGCAGAGCTGCTTCAGATCTTTCAGAAGTGCGTCCAGCTCACGCGTCCCGCCCGGCAGGCCGGTGACAATGGTCACGGTTTTACCACCCCGGCCTTTCTTCTCGCGCTGGATGCGGACGAAGCCGTCAACGGGGAGTGGCGGACGCGGCGCGGACTGCCGGGTTCGCATACGCGCCGGGAGGGAAGGCGGCTTCCGATCAACACGGCCACCATCGGTGGAATAGACGAGCCGGGAATTCGGGTCGGGCACGGATCACTCCTCAACGCTCGGACCACACTCATCGTAGGTGACAGCCAGATTCGGATGACAACCTCGCGGGGGGCGAACGTCCCGAAAAGTCGAGGACTCCTTTGTCTGCTAACACAAGGACGCGTTCCTATGTGCGTGGGGGATCCCCATGACCCAAGAACCACCCGGGGATGCACCGTCTACGCCGCCGGCGGCACCGGCCAATCCAAGGCGGCGACTGGCTCACCCGATCGAGACACTAATCGCGTGTTCAACTGGACTGGCGGGAGGGGTTGCCACCCATTTCGGGGTTGACCCGATCCTCGTCCGGTTGACCATGGTGGGGGCCGCGAGGCGTACCAGGTGCTGAGGCTCACTACCCCGACGGACGTCGCAGTCGTGGGACAAATCGGGGCGTCCGCCGGGCGTATTCGCGGTAGCCGGAAAATCGCTCTGCCAGCAGCCGCTCCTCAAAACGGGCTTTAAATGAGAGCAACGCGAAGAGCGCAAGGAATGTGGCAGCGGCGAGCACAGTACCGGCGACCATGACAAGTCCTACCGCGAGCAGCAGCAGCCCCGCGTATATCGGATGGCGGACAAAGCGGTACGGGCCGTCGTCCCGCAGCACTGCTCTATCAGAGGGTGCGGGGTGTGTCCGCAACTCGCGCCCGAGTTGCCGGGAACCCATGATTGCGATAGCTCCACCGCCCACCGCGGCCAATACACCCAGAACCCACCGGAGCGACGAGGTTTCTTCAGCACCCCCGACCTCGACCAACAGAGCGCCCAGCAGGATGAATTGTCCGGTGACGAAGAGCCAACCGAGTCGGGCGTCCGTTACGGACTGCACGGGAGCGAGATTCGAGGATGGTCCACTTGGGGGCACTGACATCCCTACCTCGCGCCTCACCCGGCCGCGAGTAGATACACTACGCCGCCCGACACTTCGGCACGTTCCGACACCTGATCGCGAATCTAGCGTGGGCTCGACCGATGCTCGCGCAGATCCTGCACGATCTGAAGGAACCGCTCACGGTCGATCTCGCCACGCGCATAGGAGCGGCGAACTTCATCTTCAGCCGAGTCGGCAAAGTCCCCCGGCGCCCGGACACCGGACCCCATGATCGCCCGAAAGGCGAGCACCAACACCAGGACGAGCGGCAGCCAGACCAGCAGCATCATGAATCCCATACCGATCCACCCCGCGGCTCCCCAATCATTCGTCCCCCAGTTGCCATGCCAGTACCACATCGTCAGCTCCGTCCTCGAACGCTACCCCATTCCATCCTGCCTTTTCGACCGTCGTCCGATACGAGGCGAAGGTCGGTGACCACACGGGCGAACGTCCCAAACGTATTCAGGCCTCGATGCCCGCCAAGGTGCGGCACTGTGGAGGCACCTGAATGCCTAGACTGTGCTCGCCAGACGGGGGAGACACCTGTGGGCGACGAGCATGGGCAACACGGACATAACCCTCATGGGCGCACGCCGGCGATCAGGCCGACCACGACCACTGACAGTACCAGCGGCGATCGTTCTCCGCGCGCACGACGCCGGTCGCCGTGCCACGCTCATCGCACCGAACGCGGCAGGATACGACAGGCCAGCCCGGGACAGGTCGATAGTCGGAGGTGCCATAGTTCGTCATGCTGCACTGATGGCTATCGAACAGGTCATCCGGCGTCATGACGCGGCTACCCCTCGAATCCCTCAACGAGCATGTCCAGCGCAAGTGAAAGTGGCGGGCGTAGTGCCGTTCCAGCAAACGAATCAGCAAGGAGGCGCGCCACTACACCGTCTCGTCGGTAGTGCCTGCCACCGCTGAGTGCGAATAATTCAGCGCAAAGCTTGGTCGCCTCTGCCGATACGTAGGTCTTCATCCGAAGGACGCGGGCGGCATATGCGGGCCCGGCAGCAGGACGCCAAGCGGCCGCGGTCTCGTAAAGATATGCGGACATCGCTTCCTGTTTCATGCGTGCATCAGCAAGACGTAGCCGGATTGCGGGCGACGCGGGCGCGGGTACACTCAACGCATTGAGGATGCCGGTGGCGCAACCCAGCGGAATCGCCGCAAATAAGCAGTACCAGTAGGTTACGGGCTGAACCACCTCAATGAAGTTCGGGAAGCCGCAAATCTCGGAAGCAGGCGCATCCTCATAGTGGACACTCTGGCTCTCGGTGGCGCGCATGCCGAAGCCATCCCAGTCGTTGGCGATCTCTACCCCCGGCGCGTGCGTCGGGACATAGAAGAACTCGACCACACCCGCGCCTGGAAGATCCTCCTGGGAGACTTTCGCGGTTGAAAGAAACATGTCCGCATTCGCACCTGAGGAGGCCAGGATTTTCGTCCCGGTGATCCTCCAATCGCCCTTACCGACACTCCGGGCAACCGTCTTCGTCGCCGCCAGCGAACCGCCCGCACCCGCTTCGGAGTTGCACGCGGCATACAAGCGGCGGGAGCGATAATCAGCGGCAACTCGTTCAGTCTGCGCGATCCATGCTGCTCGATACTCCGGAGGTGCGACATCCGCGCCTGCGCCATAGATTCCCGCAAGTCCAAGCGGCATCGCCGCGACCAGCGCGGTCGAGGGAGCTGCGGCCGAGAGCATTTCAATGGCACGAACCGCGTCGAGCGGTGTCCAACCATCACCGCCAAGGGAGCCTGGAAAGGGCGCGATCAGCAGCCCCGACCTAAAGAGTTCCGACACGCTTTCGATCGGATATCGATCAGGACTCGCACGTTCACGCTCGGCAGCGCGTTCCACCAGCTCAGTCAGGTCCTCTGGTCGCAAAGACACTGCACCCTCCTACTCCGCAGAGATCCGCAAAACTAACACACCAGCAGCGACACCTCGGAGTCTGTATCCAGCCGTCGTGGCCTGTTGCCCAAGTCAATCGGCCCGACTACTCGCTACGAATCGGAAGCCGTCCACTGCGTGTCGATCCGCGGGGGACGCCGCAAGGTCTGCATCACGGTGCAGTATTCGCTCGATAGCCAGCCTTCAGCGATTCCTAGATTTCGTGCAATGACAACGTCCGCTCCTCCAGCCTTTGGTGGCGCAGTCAGGTCCGGTCGCGCGCTCCAGCACATTCGTCATATTTCAATCACCGGGCGCCAGCGTAGCCGTCGCAGCGGGACAAGCAGATACCAGGACAATTATCCCCCGTTGCGGAATCGCGGACGGGATCCTGCTATTGTCCGGCTCGATCCGTCGAGGGAGCGCACGTGAATCTGACCAAGAACTATCCGCCGATCATGGCCTCCGACGAGGAACTCCGCGCGGCGCTGGAGGCGGCGCATGTCCCCTCGTTGATGAACGCACTGGTTCACGTCAGCGGCGACATCAGCCACATCCGCGGCGACATCCGGCCGGTGGCGGCTCTGTTCCAGGATCCACAGGGTGGCATCTCGCGCGAGGACCAGGCGCGCGGACGGGCGATCGCGTTCGAGGTGCTGAAGGCGTACCGAGATGGCGGTAGCCAGATTCCGCCACGCCCCTCCGACGACGCGATCGAGGAGATGACGGACTACATCATCGGCGAAGGAGTGCCCCGAGACTACAAGCAGTTTCTGCATGCCGAGTTGCGGATCGACGGACAGGATCCCTACGCGCACCCATCGTTCGACGGGATTCCGGAACAGGTCCGGCAAGACTTCCATGTCGTGATCATCGGCGCGGGGATGTCCGGCCTGCTCGCGGCGATCCGTCTCGACCAGGAGCACATCCCGTACACCATCATCGAGAAAAACTCCGAGGCCGGCGGGACGTGGTGGCAGAACCAGTACCCCGGCTGCCGCGTGGACAACCAGAACCACATCTATTCGTACTCGTTCGAGCCCTACGACTGGCCATACTGGTACTCCAACCGACAGGTACTGTTCGAGTACTTCAACCACTGCGCTGACAAGTACGGCATCCGCCCGAAGATCCGCTTCAACACCGCGGTCGACTCCGCGCGGTTCGACGAGTCGACAGGCCGGTGGACGGTAACGGTGCGGCCGAAAGGCGGCGCACCCGAGGAAATCGTGGCGAGCGCCGTGATCAGTGCCGTAGGCCAGTTGAACCGGCCTCGGCTACCCGCAATCATCGGTCGCGAGTCATTCGAGGGGGTGGCGTTCCATTCCGGCGAGTGGCGGCATGACGTCGACCTGACGGGGAAGCGGGTCGGTGTCGTGGGGACGGGGGCGAGCGCGTTCCAGTTCGTGCCGGAGATCGCACAGCAGGCATCGGAGGTGGTGATCTTCCAGCGGACACCACCGTGGATGGGACCGCAGCCGATCTATCGCCAGCCGATCCCGGAGGGGAAACACTGGCTGCTAAAACATGTGCCCTTCTACTACGAGTGGTACCGCTTCGCGCTGTTCTGGCGGAGCAGCGAAGGGATGCTGAAGTCGGTAACGGTCGACCCGGAGTGGACCGAACCAGGGTCAGTCAGCCGCGCGAACCAGTTGATGCGGCAGACGATGACGGCGTACATCACACGAGAACTGCAGGATGCGCCGGATATCCTCGCGCACGCGATCCCCGACTACCCGCCGGGCGGAAAGCGGATGGTGGTGGACGATGGCAACTGGCTGCGCGCGCTGAAGCGCGACAACGTGCGCGTGGTGGTCGACCCGATCGCGGCGATCACTCCCACGGGGATCACGACGCAGGGTGGGCAGGCCGAGGCGTTCGACGTGATCGTCTACGCGACGGGGTTCCAGGCGAGCAACTTTCTTATGCCGATGGACGTGTACGGTCGTGACGGCGTGGAACTACACGACCGATGGGCGGGAACGGCGCGCGCGTACAAGGGGATCACAATTCCCGGTTACCCGAACTTGTTCATGCTGTACGGGCCAAACACGAACATCGTGGTGAACGGAAGCACGATCTTTTTCGCCGAGTGCGAGATGCGATACGTGATGGGCTGCATCCACATGCTCCTGTCGCAGGGCAAGGCGGCGATGGACGTGCGCCGCGAGGTCCACGATGCCTACAACGAGTGGATTGACCAGGGGAACGCGCTGAAAGCGTGGGGCACCTTCGGTGTGACGAGCTGGTACAAAAACACGGATGGGCACGTCACTCAGAACTGGCCGTTCACGCTCCTCGAGTTCTGGACACAGACGCGCGAACCGGACCCCGGCGACTATGAGTTCATCGAGGCGCGGGTGCCAGTCGGATAGCACGGCGGACCTCAGACATACCCGGGCCAACCCAGCACGGTTGTAATACACTCCGCACGCCCTCGGCGGTCGGCCGTGAGGCATGCGCGAGCACGAGAGGGAGCGCCCGATGAGCAACACGGTAATTTACGAAGTCCGCGACCACATTGCCTACGTCACGCTGAACCGTCCGGAGGCGCTGAACGCGTTGAACTTCGAGTTGAGCGCGGCGCTGGAGGAGACTTGGTATGCGTACGACGCGGACCCGGAGGCATGGGTGGCGATCCTCACAGCGAACGGTCGGGCGTTCTGCTCCGGCGCAGACCTGCGCCAGCGAAACGCGGAGACGGCGCCCACAAGCCATCGACCGACACACAGCCTTGGCCACGGGGTGGACATCTACAAACCGATCATCGTGGGCGTGCATGGGTACTGCCTCGCCGCGGGGATCGACCTCGTCCTGCCGTGCGACATCCGTGTGGCAGGGGAGAGTGCGCAGTTCGGGATGACGATGACTCGTGTGGGGGTGATGGCCTCGACGGGCGCCTCGCAGTTGCCGCGCTCGATCCACTGGGCACACGCGATGGAGATGCTGCTGACGGGCGAGCGCGTCAGTGCGCAGGAGGCGTACCGCATCGGCCTCGTGAACAAGGTAGTGCCTGACGCGGATATTCTGACAACATGCGAGGAATACGCGGCGAAGATCCTGCGGAACTCGCCCACGGCGGTGCGGCTGACCAAGGAAGCCGCGATCCGCGGTCGCGACGCAAGCACGATGGCGGAAAGCCTGAAGATCGGTTTTGGAATTCAACGTGTGATGCGCGCCACCCCCGACGCGAAGGAAGGGCCGCGTGCCTTCGTCGAGAAGCGCGACCCTCAATGGCAGCCTGCGGACGTCGGCGGGGTTCACTAACCCGCGGCCTGCTCGGGACTGCCGCCCATCACGCTTCGTTCAGACAGTCTTGCAGTGGTGGCGCGGTCGGTATCCGTCCCGCACCGTCCGCGCCACCGCACACGGACGAGGGCCACACCTGGCACCACTCAGACCTATACCTCACCTCGACCATCGTCCGCGGTAGGGGCGAGGGTCAGGCGATGCCGGCATTCGGCGGCCGACTGACGCCCGA
>QZJI01000046.1 GCA_003599735.1 Dehalococcoidia bacterium
TATGCCGGCGATGATCGATAGACTTTCGCCGATGGAGATCGCGGACGAACTCATTTATCCGTACGCCAGCACCCCGCCGCGGATCGCTCTCGATGTCGCGGAGGTGCTCGCGCGCTGCCCGGCCGTCTCGCGTGTCACGCTCTTCGGTTCGCTCGTGTCGCGTACGCACGACGGCTGGTCGGACATCGACATGATGTGCGTGACAGCCGGGCACGCCGGCGCCTGGGAGGCGGTCCATCTGCTACGTGAGGCGATGCCGCTGCGCTGGTACGGCCCGTTCTCCAGCCTGCCGCAGCCCTCTGGCCGGTACTGGCCCTACGGCGAGTCGATCTTCCACTCCATCGACCTCTCCTTTCGCACCGCCGAGGCCCATGCGCGGGTGCTGCGGGAGGGGCTTGGCGGTGTGGAGGTCGTCACGAGGGATATCTTCCAGCGGGAGGAGTCGCCGTCGTCGGGAGCCGGGCCGGGAGTCGAGACGGATACGGGCGAGTACGCGTTCACGCACGCACTGTATGCGACCACGAAGGCGATGAAGGAATACCTCCGAGGCACGGGCGGCTGGGTCACCGTGTCGGCACGGATGGACGCGCTGGAGATGGAGGCGCGCGCCCTACCTCGACGCCCGTCCGGTGGGCGCCCGGATGATGTACTCGACGAGGCGCGTAGTCTCTACCAGCGGCTCCTGATGGACCGGTTGCGGTTGGGTGTAGGGGGTGGCACATGATCCGCGTAGCGATTACCGGTACCGGCCAGATGGCCCGGCTCGTCCTCGCGACCGTCGAGGCGCAGCCTGATTTTGACCCGGTCGGCATGGTCGAGCCGTTGGGTGCCACCTCGGACCAGTTCCAGGGTGACGCGAAAGGGGTCTACCCGCTGACGACCGATCCCGCGGACCTGTTCAGGTCCGTCCATCCTGACGTCGTCGTCGACTTCACGAACGCCGCGTTCACCCCGCGGCTGGTCGAGGCCGCCCTCGCGCATGGCGTCCGCCCCGTCATCGGCACCTCCGGCGTCGATGACGCGACGATTGAGCGCCTGCGTACCGCGAGCGCCGAGGCGAAACGGGGTGCCGTCGTGGCCGCCAACTTCGCGATTGGTTCGGTGTTGCAGATGCACATGGCCGCGATCGCCGCACGCTTCTTCGACAGCGCGGAGATCATCGAGCTCCACCACGACCGGAAGGCCGACGCCCCGAGCGGCACGGCACTGACCACCGCGCACATGATGCGCGACGTCCGCGGCCGCGACTTCGAGTCGAACGTCACCACGCTGCACCACATCGAGGACACCCGGGGCGGCGCCATCGGCGGCATCCCGATCCACTCGGTCCGCCTACCGGGCTTCGTCGCCAGCCAGGAGGTCATCTTCGGCGGCACCGGCCAGATCCTCACACTCCGCCACGACTCCACCGGCCGCGACTCCTTCATGCCGGGTGTCGTCATCGCCATTCGCGAAGTCATGCGCCGGGACGCTCTCGTCGAGGGGCTAGCCCCCCTAGTGGGACTGGGCGGTTAGTTGGGTAGCGCCCGTCATACCGCTCGGTGCAAAGGCCTATCCCGATAGTAGAGCCCCACTGACGACAATCCGTTGACGTCGTCGGGCGCGGGCTGTGGGTTGGGCTCGTATAGACCATGCGCCGAAGAGCAGTAACTGCTTCGTCCATCGAGAACGGTTTGTACAAGATATCGTCTGGCTCGAGCAGCGCCGCCACGGGCTCCAATTGGTCACGGCCATACCGGGTCATTAACAAGAGCGGGGCTGAACGCCGGTCTCGACGGAGGCTCATCGCAAGTGGCCGCAGCGGTAGCACGAGGTCAATCAGCAGGGCATCGTATCGATATGTCTCGATTGAGAGCTCAGGCGCGGATGGATCATCAATTACGGTAACCGCGTATCCGTGCAGGCCCAGGAAGCGGATCAGCAACCCTCGTACCGACGGATCATTCTCGGATAGAAGTATGTGAGGCATCTCATCTCCCCCGCTACCGCAGCGTAGCCGGGTCGAATTAGCGGACGGTTACAGATGCCTCCGCGAGCCGAGAGAATCCGGCCGTGGTTGTCCGTTTATCCCAGATTTAACTGCGCCCGCATTCGCTTTTGTCTCCTCCTGTCGATAGTCCGATGGGAGGACAGCCATGATGAGTGGGGCGAGACCGGAATCACTGGTCGTTAATGCTGAAGTCGGTGAACTCGCAACGCGAGCGCTTGTGATTTCCGCGACCGAGCGATGCGAAGAAGTGGAACGCCTGTTCGCGAAGGACGCGTCGTTGGGGAGTCTCATTGCACGGCGCGCGGACGGCACGCCGCTGCTCGTCGACCGCGTCTCGTTCTTGAACGCGATGCTGGGCAACATCGGCTACGGTCGCCCGCTGTACCACCACCGCCCCATGCTCGAACTGGTCGACCCAGCGGCGACGTTCATAGTCGGCGCCCAGTGTCCGGCTACGGTCGCTTACGAAGGTCTGCTGAAACGGCCGGCGGCCTACCGGTTCCACGACATCATCGTCGAGTATGGGGACGGCGATTATGGCACCCTCGCGGCCGCGTTGCTTATTGAACAGGTCGCCAAGATCAGCGCCGCGGAGTCGCTACGGGATCCGCTCACCGGGCTTGCGAACCGCACCTGCATCCTTGACGCGCTCAGTCGCGAACTCGCGCCTGGTTCGCGTCGCCAACCTCTTGTGCTTCTCTTCTTAGACCTTGACCGCTTCAAGGTGGTGAACGACGGACTCGGCCATGCGGTCGGTGATCAGCTGCTGACCATCGTGGCCAAACGCATCAGTTCCTGCGTGGGTGCCGACGATCTTGTAGGAAGACTCGGAGGTGACGAGTTCGCGGTGGTTCTCAACATCGCTGACGGCGCCACTTGGCACACGGCCGCCGCATATGCGGAACGGATCCGTCGTGTGCTGGCGGAGCCGGTTCAGATCGCGGGGCAGGAAGTGTTCGTATCTGCGAGCATCGGCATCGCGAGTGCCGCGCCCGGAGAGTCGCCGGCTACCCTCATTCGGCGCGGTGACATCGCGATGTATCGGGCGAAGCGCCGCGGCGGCGGACACTACTTTTTCGAGGAGAGCGATGATGAGGCCGCGTCGCAACGGCTAGACATTGAAGCTTGGCTCCGCCGCGCACTCACCGACGGGACGTTGGATATCTACTACCAGCCGATCGTACAGATACCTGGTGGCACGCTCATGGGATTCGAGGCGCTCGTCCGAGGCCACCATCCTACGATGGGTATGCTCTCGCCCGCGCAGTTTCTGCCAGTCGCCGAAGAGATCGGGGTGCTCCCCGCGATCGACCGTCATGTTCTAGCTGGCGCTCTCCGCGCGGCCGCCGCCTGGCGTACCGAGTCGGTCGACGCTCCATTCGTGTCAGTAAACCTCTCAGCAGCCTCCCTCGGCGAGGATTCGCTGCTGACCGTCATCCCACAAGTGTTGGAGCAATGTGGCGTGGCACCGAGCGCCCTCACACTCGAGGTGACAGAGAGTGCGATGCTTCAGAATCCCAAACAGGCGGCGAGATTGCTTCAGGCCCTCCAGAGAATAGGAGTGCGCATCGCGATCGACGACTTCGGCACAGGCCATTCGTCACTCACGCAGTTCACAACATTCCGAGCGGACGTGCTGAAAATCGACCGTTCGTTTGTGAGCCGCCTGTGCAGTTCAGAGCGAGATCAGGAGGTTGTCGCCCTGATCCTTGCCTTGGCACGTGTCATACAGGCGTGCACAGTCGCCGAGGGGATCGAGGAGGCGGAACAGGCGGCGCTCCTCGCAGATATGGGCTGTGACACCGGTCAGGGCTACCTCTTTGCGGCGCCGTTCACCGCCGAGGAGGCGATGGAGGCGGTACACAATTCGGTCACCAGCCGTGCGTCGCTCGAGAGTTGCGGTGCGACGCGCCACGCGGCGTAGGTTCGTCGCAAGGTCTTTCTGGAGATTGCGGGTGTGGCGAGCCCCGCGGGTGGCCAACATAGTTCTATGGTCCTACCGGCATCCCCCTCGCCCCTACCCCCTCCCCCGCCGTACCATCGAGGGCAAGCCGCCGACGGGCGGCGTCTTCGTCCCCGGGGCGACCGGGCAGCAGGAGCACCATCGTGGAGCCAGTGATTGCCGTGATCGGGGCCACCGGGGCCGTGGGGGATGTCTTCCTCCGCGTCGCAGCGGAACGGCGTCTGCCGATGAAGGAGCTCCGGCTCCTCGCCTCCGCCCGCTCCGAAGGCAAGACCCTCACGTACGGCGGCAAGCCGCTGACCGTGCATGAGGCCACGCGCGCGAACCTCGAGGGCGCCGACATCGTCTTCTGCTCGGCGGACTCCTCCGTCTCGAAGCAGTGGGGGCCGGTCGTCCGCGAGATGGGCGGCGTCATGATCGACGACGGTTCCGCCTACCGCATGGACGCCAACGTCCCGCTCGTCGTGCCCGAGATCAACGGCGACGACCTCGAATGGCACGAGGGCATCGTCTCGATCCCCAACTGCACCACCACACCGCTCGTCATGGCGTTGCACGCGATGCGCTCCGTCGCGCCGCTGAAGCGCGTCACGGCGGCGACCTACCAGGCTGTCTCTGGCACGGGCGCCGCGGCGGTGCGGGAGCTGAGCGAGCAGGTCGAGGCGATCGGCGCCGGGCGGGCGGTGCCCGCCCCCTCGGTCTACCCGCAGCAGATCGCGATGAACGTGCTGCCGCAGGTCGACGACTTCGCAGACGATGACTACACCAAAGAAGAACTGAAAATGCGCAACGAGACGCGCAAGATCCTGCACCAGGACGGCCTGAAGTTCGCCGCGACGTGCGTCCGCGTCCCGGTGGCCCTCAGCCACTCGGAGGCGGTCCACGTCGAGTTCGATGGCCCGGCGCCGTTGGAAGCCCTGAAGGCCGCGCTTCGCCAGATGCCCGGCCTCGTGCTGATCGAGGACCCGAAGCAGTACATCACCCCGCTCCAGGCGGCCAACCGCGACGAGGCGTTCGTCGCCCGGCTGCGCGTCGACCCGACGGTCGACCACGGCGTCGTCTTCTGGTGCGTGACGGACAACCTGCGCAAGGGCGCCGCCACCAACGCGATCCAGATCGCCGAGGAACTCCTCCGCCGGAACCTCGTGCGGCGTCCCGCGCTCAAGCGGTAGCGGCCACTTCGCCCGCGGCCCGCGCTACACTGCGCCCGCCGCGAGGTGGGATGGCTGCATGCCGCGCGATTGACTGTGCCGCGACCCCGCCCCGCCCAGACCCTCAAAGGACGCCACCATGACCGCCCCGCTTGGCCGGCTGCTCACCGCGATGATCACGCCGATGACCCCGTCCGGGGAGGTCGACCTTGATGGAGTGAAGCGGCTGGCGCAGGCGCTTATTGCCTCCGGCACCGAGGGCATCGTCTCGACCGGCTCGACCGGCGAGGCGGCCGCGCTCTCCGAGGAGGAGACGGTTGCCGTCTGGAAGGCGACGAAGGCGGCCGTCGGCCCGGGCGTCGCCGTGATCGCTGGCGCGACGAACAACAACCACCGCGCCTCGCTCCGCCTGACTCGCGAGGCGGTGAAGGCGGGCCTCGACGGTGTCCTGCTAACGGTGCCGGCGTACAGCAAGCCGCCCCAGGCGGGCCTCGTCCGCCACTTCACCGCGCTGGCGGAGGCGGCCGAGGGGCTGCCGTGCCTGCTCTACAACATCCCCGGCCGCGCCGCGCTGAACATGACCGCGGAGACGACGCTCCGGCTCGCTGAGGTGCCGAATATCGTTGGCATCAAGGAGTCGAGCGAGATGTTTGGCCAGATCGGCGAGATCATCGCCCGCGCGCCCGAGGGCTTCCGCGTTTGGTCCGGGAACGACACCGACACGTTGATGGTGATGGCGCTTGGCGGCTACGGCGTCGTCAGCGTCGCCAGCCATATCGTCGGACGCCAGATCCGCGCGCAGATCGAGGCGGCTTGCGCCGGACGCACCGCGGACGCGGCGGCGATCCACCACCGCTTGATGCCGCTCATCGGCGCGCTCTTCGTGGAAAGCAACCCAATCCCCGTGAAGTACGCCGTCGCAAAGGCCGGCCTCCCGGCCGGGCCCCCGCGGCTCCCGCTCATCGAGGCCTCAGACGTGGCCCGCGCCCGCATCGACGCCGAGATGGCGAAGGTGACGGTCGATCTCGGCAGATAATGAGGCGCGTGCCCTACAGCAACGTCCCGTCCCGCCGGTCCTCGACCAGCGCGATCTCGCCCATCCCCAGTTCGTCCCGGACCGCGATGAGCGACTCGACGCAGGCCTCCGGGCTGCCCCACCCGCTGGCGCGCACCAGTTGCGCGACGCCCTCGCCGCTCTCGGAGAGTGCCGGGAACTTGCGGTTGAACTCCTTGCGGAGGCCCGCCCACAGCTCCTCCGGGTGGTCGAGGGCGAAGCGGGCATAGAGCAACGCTCCGAAGACGTGGTTCGGCGTCAGTACCTCGTCCCAGTCCTTCGAGGCCTGTCGCAACAGGTCCTTCATCCCCTGGTGGCGCTGTTCCGTCTCCCAGCGGGAGTCGAGGCCCAGCGGCGCGAGACGCGTCTCCGCCTCCGGCGCGAGGATGAGTTCGCGCAGCGCGTGGCGCAGCATCCCCTCGCCCTCCACCTCGGCCTCCCCCGGCACGACGTCCGGGTAGCGGTCGAGCGTCTGGCGGACGTGCTGCAGCGCGACGCCGAGGGCGTGCGCGAGGGCATGGGTCGGGATGCCGTTGTGCAGCGAGATCACGACGACGCCCGATTCGTCCCAGTCGACATCGGAGAGCGCTCCGCCCTCGAAGGCTTCGACGCGGAGTGTGTTCTCTGTCTCCGCGCGGAGGCGCTCCTCGATCTCCTGGAACAGCGGCTCGATGGCGTCGCCGATCTCTTTGCCGATGACCTTCATCCCCGCCCCCTTCAGTGCCCGCGTCGTGGTCGGGCCTTCTGAGCTTTGTTGGAGCCTACTCGAAGAGCGGCTGACAGGTCAGGCAGTAGTTTGTCTCAGAGCCGCTACGTACCTGTCCGCGGATTTCAGTGCCGCACTTCGGACAGGGTTCGCCGGCGCGCCGGTGCACCTTCAGGTGCTGCCGCCACTCTTCTTTCTTCCCCAGCCCTTCGCCCTGTACGGTGGCATCCACGATGGCGATCGACTCCTTCAGCACTTCGCGCATCGAGCGGTAGAGGCGGCGGAGATCACCCTCGTCCATTGTCGCGCGCCGTCGGTGGGGGTGGAGCCCGGCGGCCCACAGGATCTCGTCCGAGTAGGCGTTGCCGATCCCGGCCATGAACTCCTGGTTGGTGATCGTCGCCTTGATCTGTCCCCGGCGGGGTTTGAGGCGCGTGAGGAATTCCTCCTCGCTGATCGCCATCGCGTCCGGCCCGAGCGTCGCCATCTGCGGGACCTGGTTGAGCCCGTCACCGGGGACGAGGTACCAGCGTCCCATCCGGCGCATGTCGGAATAGCGCACCTCATGACCGTCGTCGAAACGCAGCACGACGCCGAGCATCGCGGGTTTGCGCGTCCCCTTCTCGACCCAGTGGAAGCGCCCGGTGAGCATCGGGTTCACGACGAGCAGCCGTCCGTCGTCCACAAACCAGATGAGGAACTTCCCCATCCGGTGGATCTCGCCAAACCCGTGCCCAGCCAGCGTGCCGAACTCCTCCGCGCCCGTCCGCACGAGCCACGGCAACGGCGCCTCTGCCTCGGTGATCGTGAGACCTTCGAGGCGCGGCATCAGGTAGTGGCGGATGGCTTCGAGGTCGGGGATCTCCGGCATCGACGGGCTCGGTCAGTCCCCTGCGGCCCAGCGCGGGTACGAGCCGAGGACGACCAGCCAGTGCGCGATCACCTCGACCTCGCGCAGGGCATCCGCCAGACCGGGGTCGGTGCGGTGGCCCTGGAGGTCGAGCCAGAAAATGTACGTGCCGAGCTGCCGCCGTGTCGGCCGAGACTCGATCCGTGTCAGATTGATCCCGCGGGAGGCGAACCGCTGGAGTACCTCGACGAGCGACCCCGGACGGTCGTGTGCGGTGGTGAACGCCAGCGAGGTCTTGTCGGCGCCGGTCGGAGCGTGATCCTCCTGCGCAAGCACCACGAAGCGTGTCGCGTTGCCCGACTCGTCGCCAATGTCGCGCGCGTAGATGTGTGCGCCGTAGATCACAGCCGCGCGTTCACCGCCGATCGCGAGTGTCCCGGGCTCTGCCAGGGCCGCCTCGATCGCCGCCGTCGTCGAGAGCGCGGCCACCGGCTTCGCCTTCGGCGCAAGTCGTGCGAGGTGCTGGCGGCACTGGCCGAGGGCGTTCGGGTGGGAGTAGACGGCCGTCGCCTGTGCCAGTTCGAGCCCCGTTGCTCCGACGAGCATGTGCTGGATGGGCAGGACGACCTCGCCGCGGATCCGCATGCCCGTCGCCGGGTCGAGGAGGAGGTCGGTGGTCTCGATGGAGACGGAGCCCTCGATGGAGTTCTCCAGGGCGCAGACGGCGGCATCCGCCGCGCCTGCGCGTACCGCCGCCACCGCGCTGGCAACGGTGGCATGCGGCGTCAGCTCGGCGGCGGCGTCATAGAGGATCGCCGCCGCCTCGGTATAGGTGCCGCGGGGGCCAAGGTAGGAAAGTCGCATGGCCGGCAGTCTAACGGAGTGGATACGAAGGTGTTCGAGTGGGCGGTGGGGAACCCTGCTACATCCCATCTTCGACGGTCACCATCGCTCGTACGCGTTGCTCCGCCTCATGCGGGATGACGGCGATGATCTCGTCGCCGGGGACCAAGACGGTGTCGCCGTCCGGGACGCGCGCGCCCTGCGGGCCCACGACGACCGCGACGAGGACGCCCGAGGGGAACTTCAGATCGCGGAGGGCGTGGCCGGATACCTCAGCACCGCTCTGTACGCGCATGTCTACGACCTTCAGCCCGGCACTCTGGAGCGCCATCAGCGGGACGAGCGTGTGCTGCGGCAGGCTGGTCTCGATCTGCGCCATGACGGCGGCTGCCGCGGAGACTGTCGTGGTAATCCCCAGTTTCAGGAAGAGCGCCTCGTTTCGGGGGTCGTTCACCCGCGCTACCGTGCGCTGCACGCCGAACCAGTGCTTCGCTACCTGGCAGGCGACCAGGTTCGCGCCGTCGTCCGCCGTGACCGCGATCACCATGTCCGCGCGCCGGGCCCCGACGCCTTCGAGGAAGGCAATCTCACTGCCGTCGCCATGCACGACCATCTCGCCCAGTTCGTCGCGCAGCTGGGCTGCGCGCGACGCCGACAGTTCGACGATGGCGACCTCAGTGTCCGCGACCTGCTGGAGTTCGAGCGCGAGTCCGTATCCGACGATCCCGCCGCCCACCACGATGATGTACATCGCTACTGTCCTCCGGTGGCGTCGAGCAGCGCCTCGTGGGCCAGGTTGATGCCGAACTTGGTCGGGCTAAACGTCTTCAGCCCCAGCCGCGCGAAGAGCTCAGAGCGCAGGGGGTCGCGCACGCGCGTGACCACGTTCCGCACTCCGTACACCTCCTTCGCCTTTTCGGAGGCAAGGATGTTTCGGTTGTCGCCAGAAGCGAGCGCGATGAAACAGTCCGCCTGCTCGATGCCCGCCTCGATCAGCGTGCGGTCGTCTGTCCCGGAGCCCACCAGGCGGCGCCCGGAGAACTCCGGCAGCAGCCTTTGAAAGGCGAACGCGTTGGTATCGAGGATCGTCACCTCGTGTCCTTCGTTCACCAGTTGCTGGGCGAGTCCAGCGCCCACGCGCCCGCAGCCCATGATCACGACACGCATCGGTTTTCCTCCGCCCTGCGCCTGCGCCTAGCGCACTTCAGCCGAGGGATAGCGCACCAGCCACACGAGTACGGGCGCGTGCTCCAGCACGTATTGCGCGAGTCGCCCGAGTTGGAATTGCCCGAGAGGCCGTTTGTAGTCGACGCCAAGGACGATCACGTCCACGCCGCGTTCGACCGCTTCGTCCACCACGGCGTGCCCGGCCTGGCGTGCCTGGACCAGGTCTCCCTGTACGTTCATGCCGTGGTCAGCGGCAATCCGTTCCGCCCGCTGGAGCACTCGTTCGCCCTCGCGCACCGCGCCTGAGAGGTCGGCGTCCAGAGCGAGCGCGCGGGGCACTTCGATCACATGCACTAAATGGAGGTGTGCGCGATGTTTCTTTGCGAGATCAGCGGCGATCGCGAGCGCGTTGTAGCCAGCTTCACCGCCATCGACGGCGACGAGGTAGGTGTGCAGGGCGTCCAGTGCGTCTTTCGCCATCGTTACCTCGGCCCGCCGGAAGTGTCACGGGCCAATTGCCAGCGCACCGCGGCCAGCGCCAGCAGCACGACCCCTAGCAGCGTCAGCCAGGAGAACGGACGGTCGGTAGCGATCGCGCGGCCCAGTGCCGCCGCCCCACCCATCGCCGAGACGAGTGCTCCGATGAGTCCGCGCCGCATTCGCCCTCCGGCCCGTGTCGGGCACGGAAACGGACGCTACGCCCGCCCTGATCGAGCGTCAACGGAACCGCGCGCTAGTGCAGTTGCTCGATCCAGGCGTCGACACGACCGCCCTGTACCTCGAGGAATCCGACGGTCCCGAGCTGGGTCAGCAGGTTTCGTGGGTAGAGCGGCGAACCGGAGTTCACGATCAGCGTGCCCTCCCAGGTCTTCACCAGCGGGACGTGCGTATCTCCTCCCACCACCACATGGCATGGACCACCGAAATGTCGGTCCATCCGTTCTCGCAGGTTGGCGGAACCCATGAATGGCCGGTCCGGGAAGTCGTGCGTTGTCCCGATGCGCAGGCCGTCGATATGTAGCAGGTGGTTGTAGGACAGCCGCGGGTCGTCCGGCGCGATATTTCGCCCGGACGAGCCGTCATCGCCATTCCCGCAGGCCCCCAGCACCGGTGCCCCGCAGCGGTCCTCCAGCCAGTCGAGGACGACCACGTCGTGCATATCCCCGCCATGAAGGATCAGGTCGACCCCCCGGAGGGCAGCGTAGACCTCGTCAAAGATCGTCCGGCGAGCTTCCGGGACGTGGGTATCCGACACCAGCCCAATGAGCATTGGGCCGGAGAACTGGTGTTCGCTGAGCCATTGCCGGGGCGGAAGTTGTGGCATCGCCGCAGGGTAGCGCAGCCCGAGGCGGGCGTCGCCGCCGCGCGCCGGACCGGCGGTGCGGAACAGCGGCGAGCGGTACAATGACTATTCAAGTCACCTGTACGGGGAGCACCATGGCAACGAACGGCACCAGAAACGGGTCCACCCGGCCGGCTCGGGGGGGCGCTGGCCGCGTCACCTCGAAGGCCGCCGCACCGAAGACGATGGCGAAGGCGCCGGTAGCCAAGGCTGCCACGAAGGCTCCCGCAAAGCCGTCCACCAACGGACGTGCCAACGGCGTCGCGTCGAAGGTCGACGTGCGCGGTACGACCGCCACATGGACGGTGAAAGCGGGCCTCGCGCAGATGCTCAAGGGCGGCGTCATTATGGACGTCGTCACCGCCGAACAGGCCGAGATCGCGCAGGAGGCTGGTGCCGTCGCCGTCATGGCGCTCGAGCGCGTCCCCGCCGACATCCGTGCCGCTGGCGGCGTCGCGCGCATGAGCCACGTGAAGAAGATCAAAGAGATTCAGGCCGCCGTCTCCATCCCCGTGATGGCGAAGGCCCGCATCGGCCACTTTGTCGAGGCGCAGATCCTCGAGGCGCTTGGCGTTGACTACATCGACGAGTCCGAAGTGCTGACGCCGGCGGACGACCAGTACCACATCGACAAGCACGCGTTCGCGGTGCCGTACGTCTGCGGTTGCCGGAACCTGGGTGAGGCGCTTCGTCGCATCTCCGAGGGTGCCGCGATGATCCGCACGAAAGGCGAGGCCGGTACCGGCGACATCGTCGAAGCCGTGCGCCATATGCGGTCGCTCTGGTCTGAGATCCGCCGCGTGCAGGGCATGCGCGACGACGAGCTGTGGACGACCGCCAAAGACCTTCAGGTCCCGATCGAATTGCTGCGCGAAGTGAAGCGACTTGGCAAATTGCCAGTCGTGAACTTCTCGGCTGGCGGTGTGGCGACTCCGGCAGACGCCGCGCTGATGATGCAGCTGGGTGCGGAGGGCGTGTTCGTCGGCTCAGGCATCTTCAAGTCTGCCGAGGATGTCACGGACAAGCGTCGCAAACTTGACCAGCAGCGGCGCATGGCCACCGCGATCGTGAAGGCTGTGACCCACTTCAATGACCCGAAGATGCTCGCTGCCGTTTCCGAGGAGATCCCCGAAGAGGCGATGCGCGGTCGCTCGACCGCGACGATGCCCCGCGAGGAGCTCCTAGCGCACCGCGGGAGTTAGCCCGCCCGCATGCCGCGCGTATCGCGCACTGCCGCCGCCGTCACGCCCGCACCCGCGGACGTGCGGGTCGGCGTGCTGGCGCTGCAAGGCGATTTCGCTGAACATCTTGTCGCGCTGCGCACCCTTGGAGTGGATGCCATCGAGGTGCGCACGCTCGATCAGCTCCGGTCGGTCGATGGCCTCATCATCCCCGGAGGTGAGAGCACCACGATCGCTCGCCTGTTGATCGCGTTCGATCTGCTCGAACCGTTGCGTGACCTGATCGCAAAGGGACTTCCGGTGTGGGGCACCTGCGCCGGCGCAATCCTGCTCGCAAAGCGCGTCCCCAACCTCGACCGGCCGCCGCTGGCCGTGATGGACATCACTGTCGAGCGCAACGCCTTTGGACGCCAGGTCGACTCGTTCGAGGCCGACCTGAAGGTTGCGGGGATCGAGGGTGCACCGCTGCGCGCTATCTTCATCCGGGCCCCGCTGATCAGCCGCGCCGGGCGGAGCGTGTCCGTGCTCGCGACTCTCAATGACGGCACGATCGTCGCCGCCCGTCAGGGACATCTGCTCGCGACTTCATTCCACCCGGAGTTGACCGAGGACCGGCGGATGCACGGCCTGTTCCTCCAGATGGTCGACGAGGCGGTGGTGTTCCGCGCCACAAGCGGATCGGGCAGGCCGCCACGATGAGTGCGGCGCGCCCGCCCCGCCCGACCGACCTGGTCGCGCTCGTGACTTTCGACGGCGTTGTGCGGGAGAACCAGGCAGTGACGCGTGATCGGTTGGGGAAGGCGCCCGGGACACCCCGGCCCTTCTCCGCAGCGGTGGAGCAGTGGCTCCATCTGGGCCGGCGGACGTGGGTGAGCGTGCGGGGGCGCTCGATCGTTGGGATCGCCACAGCGCGCGAACTGTCCGCGCCAACTGCGTGGGAACTCGATACGCTGATTGACGCGGGGGATGACCCCGACGTGGTTGCGGATCTGCTCCGTCAGGCGGCTCAATCCGCCGCCCGCGCAAAGGTGACACACGTACTGCTGCGTACGCCGTCGGACGCACCAGCGGCGTTGCAGGCGCCGCGGGCGGGGTTCGCGAAGGCGCTGGACGAACGGTTGTGGGGAGGACACCTGCAAGTCGACGCGATGGCCGAGGGCGTACGGGACTGGCGCGCGGGCGACGACATCGCCTGCTTCCAGTTGTACAGCCGCGCGCTCCCCGTGGCTACCCGCTCCGTCCTTGCGATGACGCGCGAGGAGGCCACCGCGATCCACGAACGGCGGTGGTATGAGCGAGGCCACTCCTTCGTCGCCGAATCCGAGGGCCGCATCACGGGGCTGGCGCGAGTGGCGCGTTCCGCCGGCCAGTTCTCCTTGATGGTGGAACCAGGCCAGCGCGAGGCTGCGCAGGCACTCGTGGCTGCGGTTGCCGGCCGCCTTGGCAGGGCCGCCGTCCATCGCGCGCTGATCCCCGTGTGCGGGACGGACGAAGAGCGCGTGCTGCGGGAGGCCGCGCTGGAGCCAGGCAACGAGTTCACACTGTTCTGCCACCGGACAGCACGCCCGGTGTTGGACGAAGCGCATGCCGCCGTCCGGGTGGTCGCGCAGGGTCGGGTCGTGGGGTAGTCGGGAAGGTGGACGAGCGCATGCAGGACCGCCGGCCGCGGGACGACGACGCAATCTTCGACGCACTCGAACGGGAGGCGGCGCGCGCGGCGGAGGACGCCGAGGCCGCTGACCTCGAGGATCTGCTCGACGAAGATGACTTCGCGTTCGACAGCGACGAGGACGGCGAGGGGACGCCCCCCAGCCGCATCACCCACGTCGAGCCGGCGTGGGCCGCCGCGCCGCGTGAGATGACCAAGGAAGAACGCGACGAGATCGAGCTGCTCGTCGGCATCATGCCGCGTCGCGTGGCGGACGCCGTCCGCGCCAAGGGATTCGAGGGGCTCATCGAGGTCGTGCTCGACCTCGGTCGTTCCCCCACCGCGCGGTACCAGCGTGAGGAGACCCCGCTGGATGAGTCTGAGGTGACTGACCTCGAGCTCGGCCAGGTGGTGGCGCAGGTCTCGGAGTTCGGCGAGGACAACCGCGCCGGCATCCCTCGCACGCTGCACCGCATCTCCGCGATCCGCAACCGTCGGGGCCACATCGTTGGCCTCACCTGCCGCGTCGGACGCTCCGTCTCGGGCTCCGGCCACATCATGCGTGACCTGATCGAGGCTGGGAAGAGTGTGCTGCTGCTGGGCCGGCCCGGCGTCGGGAAGACAACGATGTTGCGCGACGTGGCGCGCCTGTGCGCGGACGAGCTCGGCAAGCGTGTCGTGATCGTCGACACCTCGAACGAGATCGGTGGCGACGGCGACATCCCGCATCGCGGCATCGGTCATGCCCGTCGGATGCAGGTGCCGAGCCCGCAACGTCAGCACGAGATCATGATCGAGGCCGTAGAGAATCACACCCCTGAGGTCGTTGTGATCGACGAGATTGGTACCGCCGAGGAAGCCGAGGCCGCCCGTACGATCGCCGAACGCGGCGTGCAACTCATCGGTACCGCGCACGGCACCACGCTCTCCAACCTGATGCAGAACCCGACGCTCTCCGACCTGATCGGCGGGATCGAATCGGTCACGCTCTCCGACGAGGAGGCACGCCGGCGCGGCACTCAGAAGACAGTGCTCGAGCGGCGCGCCCCACCGACCTTTGACGTGCTCATCGAGATCCAGTCGTTCGACCGTCTCGCCATTCACGATGATGTCGCTGCCACCGTTGACTCGCTGCTACGCGGCTATGAGGTGGAGGCAGAGGTCCGTGTCATCGGTGATGGCGGCCGGATCGAGACTGTCGAACGCGTCCCCCTGCGGACTACTCCACAGGAACCGCTGGAGGCGCGGCCACAGGTCGAACGGCGGCGCACGCTGGCTGCCGCGCCCGGCGGCCCGGAGAAGCGCGTCCTCCCCTTCGGTATCAGCCGCACCCACCTCGAACGCGCGATCATGGAGACGCGGTCGGCCGCGCGGATCGTTGACTCCGTGCGCGAGGCGGACGCGGTGCTCACGTTGCGCCCGTACTACCGGCGGCGGAGCGGCCCGCTGAAGCAGGCGGAGGAGCGTGGCATCCCGATCTACGTCCTGCGTAACAACACCAGCGAGCAGATGGAACGACAGCTCCTCGCGATGCGCGACGGTCAGACGGACGACCCGACCACCGCCGCGCTGCGTGAGGCGGAGGAGGCCGTGCGCCGTGTCACTCACCATGGCGACGCGAAGGTGGACCTGGCGCCGCAGAATGCCTACATCCGACGGCTCCAGCACGAACTGGCCGCCCGGCACGCGCTCGTCTCCGCCTCCAACGGCCGCGAGCCGTACCGCTACGTCACCATCCTGCAGGAGACGGCCAGCCCGAACCGCGGCCTTCCCTGGGCCGATGACGGACGGCGTCGCGAGCGATGACCGAAACTGGCGGGCATCGAGGCGTGTTTGTGACCCTGGAGGGTGGCGAGCACGCGGGGAAGTCGACTCAGCAGGAGGCGCTGTGGCGGCTCGTCCGCGAGGCTGGCCGCGAAGCGGTCGCCTGTCGCGAGCCTGGCGGCACCGCCCTTGGGGAACGGCTTCGCGACGCGCTTTTCGCGACGGCGCCGGACGAGCCGCCTCCGTCGCCGGCGGCTGAACTGCTCCTCTTCAACGCTGCGCGCGCCCAACTCGTCGACGAGGTCATCCGGCCTGCCCTCGATCGTGGTGCGGTCGTCATCTGCGACCGCTTTGCGGATTCGACGGTCGCCTACCAGCAGTATGGCCGTGGCCTCAACGGCCTCCTCGTCTCGATGGCGATCGATATCGCCACCGACGGTCTCGTCCCGGATCTCACCGTCCTCCTCGACATGGATCCTGCCGAGGCGTCACGCCGGGTCGACACGGAGACCGACTACCTCGAGCGCGAAGCCCTCGACTTCCACCGCCGCGTCCGCCGCGGCTTCCTCGAACTCGCCGCCGCGGAACCCTCGCGCTGGCTCGTCCTTGACGCCACGAAGCCCGCCATGCAGATCACGCACGCGGCTTGGGCACGGTTACAGGCGTTGCTGTAGGCGCACGCTCAGATCGAGGAAGCCCCCGCGTAAGCGGGGGCTTCTCTGCCTGCGAAGCAGTGAGGCGTTACGGGACGCGCTCGAAGATGGCGGCAATGCCCTGGCCGCCACCGATGCAGAGCGAGACGAGGCCATAGCGGCCGCCGGTGCGCTCCAGTTCGTACATCACCTTGATCGCGAGGATCGCGCCCGTCGCACCAACAGGGTGTCCAAGGGCGACCGCGCCGCCATTCGGGTTCGTCTTGTCGGACGGCAGGTTGAGGGCGACCGAACAGGCCGCCGCGACCGCGGCGAACGCCTCATTCAACTCGATGACGTCCATGTCCTCGACCTTGAGGTTCGCCTTCTTCAAGACGTTCTGGATCGCTGGGATTGGGCCTGAGCCCATGATCTTCCAGTCAACGCCGGCCTCGGCGCGCGCCACCAGCCGCATGCGCGGCTTGATGCCGAGCTCAGCCGCCTTGCGCGCCGACGTCACAACGACGGCGGCTGCGCCGTCGTTGATGCCGGACGCGTTGCCGGCCGTCACGGAGCCGTCAGCCTTGAAGGCGGGGCGCAGCCTGCTGAGCACCTCCATCGAGGTCGCGCGCGGGTACTCGTCCCTGGCGAACGTGATGGTCTCACGGCCCTTCTTCACCTGGATCGGGGCGATCTGCTCGTCGTAGATGCCAGCCTCGATCGCCTTCAGCGCGCGCTCCTGAGAACGGAGCGCGTACTCGTCCTGCACGGTGCGGGAGACCTCAAACTGCGCAGCGAGGTTCTCCGCCGTGATACCCATCGGTACATCGTCGAACGGGTCGGTCACGAGGTCCTGCGCGCCGTCTTCGAGGAGACCGTCACCGTAGCGGAGGCCGAACCGTCCCTTACGGACGTAGTACGGCATCAGGCTCATGTTTTCGGCACCGCCGGCGACCACGATCTCGGCGTCACCAGTCTGGATCCAGCGCGCCGCGTTGTGGATCGCCTCGAGGCCGGAGCCGCAGATACGGTTCACCGTATAAGCCGGCGTACTGATCGGCATGCCTGCCTTGATCGAGGCGTGACGGGAGATGTAGCCGTCCTCGGCGACTTGGCCTACACATCCGAGGATGACCTGGTCGATCTGCTCGGGTGACAGGCTGGCACGCTTCACCGCTTCGCGGATGACGTGCGCGGCGAGGTCGGACGCCGGCGTTTCGCCGAGCGTCCCGCCCATCGAACCGATCGGCGTACGCGCACCGCTGAGGATGACGATGTCCTCCATGGAGTACCCCCGGTCGAAACCCGCCGCCCCTCGCGGACGGGATGCTGCTGTTCAGACGCCGCCCAAGCGGCGCGCCCTGAGCGCGCGAGTCCAACAGAGACGGCCCATCCAGTGTAGTACCGGCCTGGGAAGGGGAATACCGGCGCTCAGAGCGACATTGCCCCGTGATCTGGGCGCTCCTAGACTGGCGGAATGGCGCGATCTGTGACTGTCCGCGTCCCTGCAACCTCCGCCAACCTCGGCCCCGGTTTCGACGCCCTCGGCGTCGCGCTGGACTGGGTCGGGGAGGTGACGCTGTCCGAAGTTGCCGCACCGGTGGCCCCTGCGGGTTCCATGGAGCGCCTCGTGCTGATGGCTGCCGCCGCCCTGTTCGAGCAGGCGGGCGAGCAGATGCCTCCCCTGGCTGTCGAATACCGAGGCGACATGCCGATCGGCCGCGGTCTCGGGATGTCCGCTGCCGCCTTCGCCGGAGGGCTGGTAGCCGCGAACGCCCTGCTGGACGGACGGCACCCCATTGAGGATCTGATCCCGCTCGCCGTCGGGCTCGAAGGTCACGCCGATAACATCATCCCGGCGCTCCTCGGCGGCCTCTGCGTAGTCGCCGAGGACGATGGCGGCCCGGTCTGGTGCCGGATCGAGCCGCCAGACGACCTTCGCCTCACACTCTTCGTCCCTGACTTCGATATGCCGACGCACGAGTCGCGTGAGCGGCTCCCGGCGTCACTGACGCGAGGCCAGGCGGTCCACAACATCGCGCGGGCGGCGCTCGTGGTCGCGGCGATCACCCAGCGTCGGTATGACCTCCTCGGTACGGCGACACAGGACATCCTGCACCAGCCAGCGCGGGCGACGCTTTTCCCGGCAATGAACCCGGCGCTGACGGCGGCCCGCCAGGCTGGTGCCCACGGCGCATACCTCTCCGGCGGCGGCTCAACCCTCGCGGCGTTCGTGACTGGGAATGGGGAATCGGTCGCGGGCGCGATGCTGGAGGCCGCCGCGGTGCACGGCATCGGCGGCGTCACACGCGTAGTCTCCTTGAGCGGGCGTGGCACCGAGATGATGACGACGGCGGGTGTCCGATGACGGACGCGCCAACGATCCGGACGGTCCAAAAGTACGGCGGTTCCTCGGTCGCCACGGCTGACCACATTAAGCGGGTGGCGGGACGCGTCGCCGAACGCCGTCGCCAGGGTGAGCAAATGGTCGTCGTCGTCTCCGCCATGGGCGACACGACAGACGACCTGATCGAACTTGCGAATGCTATCAACCCGAAGCCTAACCAGCGTGAGATGGACGTCCTGCTTCACACGGGGGAGATCGTCTCTTCCACGCTGCTCTCGATGGCACTCGACGCTTTGGGTGTAGACGCGGTTAGCCTTACCGGGGCGCAGGCCGGTATCAAAACGGACGCGGTCTACGGCCGCGCACGCATCGCGGACATCGACACCACACGCATGGAGCGCGAACTCACCGCGGGTCGCGTCGTGATCGTCGCCGGTTTCCAGGGCATCTCCGAGGACTTCGATGTCACGACGCTCGGCCGAGGCGGCAGCGACACCACGGCCGTGGCGCTGGCCGCGGCGCTGAAGGCAACCACCTGCGAGATCTACACCGACGTGCCGGGAATCTTCACCGCCGACCCGCGCGTGGTGCCACAGGCCCGCCCGCTGCGCGAGATCGGCTATGAAGAAATGCTCGAACTCGCTTCGACCGGCGCACGTGTGATGCACGCCCGCGCGGTCGAGGTCGGGGCGATCTATGACGTGCCGATCCTCGTCGCCAGTACGTTCGACACTAGTGCGCCCGGGACGCTGATCCACAGGGAGATGACCATGGAACAGGGCAACAAGGTCCGCGGCATCGCGCACCAGGACAAGATCTCGAAGATCACTGTCCGAGGGGTTCCGGACCGCCCCGGTATTGCGGCGCAGATTTTCGAACCGCTCGCCGAAGCGCATGTCTCCGTCGACACGATCGTCCAGAACGCGAGCGTCGAACGGCTGACCGATCTCACCTTTACCGTCGCGCCCGGTGACTTCGCTCACGCGCTCGAGGTCATCAACGGTTTGATGCCGAAGATCGGGGCACGCGAGGTGGTCTCCGCTCCAGACCTTGGAACCGTCTCAATCGTCGGCACGGGGATGGCGAGCGCCCCTGGCTACGCGGCGCGGATGTTCCGGACGCTCTTCGACCACAATGTAAACATCGACATGATCTCGACGAGCGACATCCGTATCACCTGCGTCGTCTCATCCTCCCAGGTTGCGGATGCCGTCCGTGCCCTCCACGCCGCTTTCGAACTCGACCAGGGCTAGGCTTTCGTCTGCCCCAGGCGTGATCGAGGCCGCCTCGTTCTTTGACTTCCGCAAGCCCTCGGAGTAACGTCGCGAGTCCGGGTGGTTCGCACGCCCGTTCGCGTATCTGTATATGCTGATGACGCGTTCCTGACGCCTCCGAGGACGCCCCCACCGCCGATGTTCACCCACCTCCACGTCCACTCCGAGTACTCCCTCCTCGACGGCCTGTCGAAGGTGGAGCCGCTCGTGAAGCGCGCGAAAGAGATGGGCCAGAACGCCCTCGCCATCACAGACCATGGCGCCCTGTACGGCGCGATCGAGTTCTACGAGGCAGCGAAGAAGTACGACGTGAAGCCCATCCTGGGCATCGAGGCGTACGTCGCACCGAAGTCGCGCTTCGACAAGGACCCGAAGAGCCGCTGGCCTCACCACCTCACGATGCTTGCCACCAGCGAGACGGGCTATAGCAACCTGATCAAACTCAGCAGCGCCAGCCACCTCGAAGGCTTCTACTACCGACCGAGGATGGACAAAGAATTGCTGGAGCAGCATTCCGAGGGGCTGATCGTGCTCTCCGGGTGCCCTTCTGGCGAGTTCATGTCCGCGCTCCGCGACGGCGACGAGAAGCGGGCGATGGAGGTCGCCGGCTGGTACGCCGACGTCTACAAAGGGCGCTATTACCTCGAAGTGATGGATCACGGGATCGCGGAGTTCTCCGCGCTGATGCCGAAGGTCGCCGAGATCGGCAAGCGGATGGGGCTGCCGCTGGTTGTTACGAATGACTCGCATTACACGCACCCCGACGACCACCGTGCGCACGAGGTGCTGCTTTGCATCGGGTCCAACACCACCGTGCACGATGAGAAGCGTTTCAAGCTAGACGGCAACACGTTCTACCTCCGTTCCGAGGCGGAGATGCGCTCGGTGTTCCCCACCCTGCCTGAGGCTGCCGACAACACGCAGGTGATTGCGGAGCAGGTCGACATCAAGTTGAATTTCGGCCGCACGATGCTGCCCGACCCTGGTGTGCCAGCCGGCACCACAGCACGCGACTGGCTGCGCGAACTGTGCGTGGCCGGCCTTTACCGCCGCTATGGCCATCCCACTGAGTCACAGCACGAGCGTCTCCGTTATGAGCTTGAAGTCGTAGCGAAGACGGGTTTCGACGAGTACATGCTGATCGTGCGCGACATCGCTCACTACGCGAAGGAGCACGGCATCCGCATGGGTGTCAGGGGCTCCGCAGCATCTTCGATCATCCTCTACACGCTGGACGTGACAGACATCGATCCGTTGGAGTACGGCCTGGTGTTCGAGCGCTTCCTGAACCCGGAGCGCATCTCGATGCCGGATGTGGACTTTGACTTTGCGGACGACCGCCGCGAGGAAGTCATCCGTTACACGGTGGAGAAGTACGGCCGTGACCGTGTCGCTCAAATCTGTACTTTCGGGACGCTGGGTGCCAAAGCCGCACTGCGTGACTCCGGTCGCGCGCTCGGCATGGACTATGCCGCCGCCGACCGGGTGGCGCGGATGGTGCCTGAGACGCTCAACATCACGTTGGAGGATGCGCTCTCCCACTCCCAGGAGATGGCTGCCGCATACGAGACTGAGGCGGCCGTCCGTGAACTCGTCGATACCGCCCGTAAACTCGAAGGCGTCGCCCGTCACGCCTCGACACACGCGGCAGGCGTCGTCATCTCTCGCGAACCACTGGTCGAGGTGGTTCCGCTTCAGCGTGCGACGAAGAAGGATGCCGACGACGAGACGGGCGTCCCTACCACTCAGTACGCGATGGCCGAGATTGAGAAGATCGGCCTCCTCAAGATCGACTACCTCGGTCTGACGAACCTCACGATCCTCGGCAAGGCGATCGAAGAGATCGAACGTCGGCGTGGCGAGCGTATCGACCTGCTGACCATCCCTGATGGGGACGAAGCAGCTGCGGAATTGCTCGCGGCCGGCGAGACCTTTGGGGTGTTCCAGATGGAGTCGGCGGGGATGCGCCGCTACGTCGTGGATCTGAAACCGAAGGATATCCGGGAACTCTCCGCGATGGTCGCGCTCTTCCGTCCAGGTCCGCTGGAGCACATCCCGCGCTTCATCGACGTGAAACACGGCCGTGTCGCCCCGTACTACGCGCACGAGGACCTTCGGCCGATCCTCGATGAGACGTATGGCGTGATTACCTACCAGGAGCAGGTGCTTCAGATCGCGCGCACGTTCGCCGGCTATTCCCTGGGCCAGGCGGATGTCATGCGCAAGGCGATGGGGAAGAAGAACGCCGCCGTGATGGTGGAGGAGCGCTCGCGTTTCCTCGACGGCATCAGGGCCAACGGGTATACAGAAAAACTGGGGAACGACCTCTTCGACCTGATCCAGCCGTTCTCCGGTTACGCCTTCAACAAAGCGCACGCCACCTGTTATGGCGTCATCGCGTACCAGACCGCGTATCTGAAGGCGCACTACACCGTTGAGTACATGTGCGCTGTCCTCCAGTCGGCGAGCGGCAACACTGACCGGATCGCGGCCGCCCTCGCCGAATGCCATCGCCTTGGCATCCCGGTGATGGCGCCCGACGTGAACCGCAGCGAGGCGAATTTCGCCATTGAAGTGGCTGAGGATGGGCGTGACGGCATCCGGTACGGCCTCGCCCAGATCAAGAACGTCGGTGCCGGTGCGGTCGAGGGCCTGCTCGCAGAGCGCCGTGGGGCTGGCCCGTTTGCGAGCTTGGAGGATTTTGCGCGGCGCATCAGCGCCCGTGAGATCAACAAGCGAGTGCTGGAGGCGCTCGCCCGCGCCGGTGCCATGGATAGCCTCGGCAGCCGCGGTGGGATCATCGGCGGGCTGGACCGGATCCTCTCGCTCGCACAACAGGAACAACGGTTGCGCGAGACCGGGCAGACCTCGATGTTCGACCTCTTCGGGGCGCAGGTCGCCACGCCATTGCCCGCCCTGGAGATCGAGAGTGTCGCGATCCCGCAACAGCAGTTACTCCAGTGGGAGAAGGAACTGCTCGGCACCTACCTGTCGGAGCACCCCTTCCAGCAAGCATCGCATCACCTCGCGGAATGGGTGACGCACACTCTTTCGGAGGTGACTGCCGACCTCGTGGGCCAGGAAGCTGTCATCGCAGGCACGGTGGTTGGTGTGCGCTCGCTCGCCACGAAGCAAGGAAAGGCATTTGCCGCCGTCACCCTGGAAGATCTCAGCGGTCAGACGGAGGTTGTCGTTTGGTCCGACCAGTACGAACCGTGGAAAGCACGTGGTCTGCTCTTTGAGGGCACCGTGTTGATGATGAAGGTCACCATCCGTCAGCGTGGCGATCGCCTGACCGTCGCGGCGACCGAGGCCACCGCGTACGACTACGAAGCCGGCCGACCCGCGGACGCCAACCTTTCTCGCTTCATCGTGCGTCGTACGCTCTCGCAGCTGCGGGCCGCCGAGGAGTCGCCGTCTTACCCGGGTCCCGCCTCACCACCGCCGGCCCCCGGCCCAGGGCGCCGCCCCGACCTCCGCATCGTCGCTCCGGACGAGCGTCCCGCCTCCGAGTCCGTCGAGATGCCGCCAAGTGCGCCGCGCGCCGACCTGACCGGGCCCCACCGCCTCGTGATCACGATGGAGGAGACGACTGACCAGGCTGCCGACCTGCGTCGCCTGCAGCGGATCTGCGCGCTCCTCGACGAACATCAGGGTGACACCGCAGTCGAAATCGCGATCCGACAGCAAGGCGGTGCCACGGCCCGCTTCCGTAGGGGCGGAGTCGACCCCGCTGCGCTGGATGAACTGCTGAAGCGGCTGCGCGGATTGCTTGGTGTCCTGGGCGACGCCCGCGAAGCCGGAGGTGCGGCTGCGTCGGACGCGCTCGCCGTCGCCGCAGGCGGCTAGCCGAGACTTCACATTTTCTAAACACGGCCCGATGCGCGCCCGCTAGACTGGCCTTCTCGCCACGTTGACGGGAGAGCCCATGGCTCAATTCGCCGCTGGCCCCGCGGGTTCAGATCCGCGATCGCATGTGCTCCACCGTGAGGTGGAGGCGATCCGTGCGGAGGTCGGGCGGGTCATCGTTGGTCAGCAGGGGATGATTGATCGCCTGCTCGTTGTGTTGCTCACGAACAACCATGCGCTGATCGAAGGCGTCCCTGGCCTGGCGAAGACGCTGGCGGTTTCCACGCTGGCGCGCGCACTCGAATGCTCGTTCTCGCGCATCCAGTTCACACCGGACCTGCTGCCGGCGGACGTCACCGGGACGTTGATCTTCAACCCACAGGACGCGGAGTTCCATACGCGCCGAGGCCCGATCTTCGCCAACGTCGTCCTCGCCGACGAGATCAACCGTGCTCCCGCGAAAGTGCAGTCCGCGCTCCTCGAGGCAATGCAGGAACGCACCGTCTCGATCGGCGGACAGACGCATGCGTTGCCTGACCCCTTCCTGGTCCTCGCGACACAGAACCCGATCGAACAGGAGGGCACCTATCCGCTGCCGGAGGCGCAGCTTGATCGCTTCATGCTGAAAATTGTCGTCCACTACCCAGAGCGTGAGCAGGAGCGTGAAATCCTTGCGCGTGCGCTCGATCAAGAACCACAACAGGCGCATCCGGTCGTCGCACTCGCCGAGATCACACGGCTCCGCGAGGGGGTGCGTGCCGTCGAGGTGAACGAGCGGCTGCGTGAGTACATTGTCCGCATCGTCGAAGTGACGCGGGAGCCGACACGCTTCCGCCTTAGTGAGCTGCAACCGCTGCTGGAGTTTGGCGTCTCGCCGCGTGCCGCCATCTTCCTTGCGCGCGCCGCACAGGCCTATGCCTTCCTCGATGGGCGGACGTTCACCACGCCGGAAGATGTAAAGGCGTTGGCGCCGGACGTGCTCCGCCACCGCCTGATCCTCACCTACGAAGCGGAGGCGCGCGGGGTCGACGCGGACGAGGTCGCCACGCGGATTCTCGAAAGCGTCGGGATCCCCTAGGGCCAGCGATGACCATCCTCGCCAGGCCGGACACCGAGGACGAAGCACTCACCCTGAGCGCGGAGGCGCTGGCCCGTGTGCGCGCCATCGAAATCCGCGCGCGGCGGCGCGCTGCCAGCATGACCGCCGGCAACTACCGCTCGATCTTCCGTGGCGCGGGCATCGAATTCTCCGAGGCTCGCGAGTACGTGCCCGGTGATGACGCACGACGTATTGATTGGAACGTCACGGCGCGCATGGGCACGCCTTGGGTGAAGGAGTACGTGGAGGAGCGTGAGCTCACCGTCGTTTGTGCGGTGGATGTCTCGGCGTCCGCCCTTGCCGCCCGTCCCTCGCGAGGTCGCTTCGAGGCCGCAGCGGAGGCCGTCGCGCTCCTCGGATTCTCCGCTGCCTTCAACCACGACCGTGCCGGGCTGTTGCTCTTCGATGACGGTGTGCGTTCCTTCATCCCGCCCCGTCGAGGCGTGCGGCGGGTGACGCGGCTGGTCGGCGATGTCCTGCGCGCGCAACAGTCTGCGCTGGGTCACACGACCGATATCGGAGCGGCGGCGGACTACCTCGGGCGGGTGCTGCGCCGCCGTTCCACCGTGTTCCTGCTCTCCGATTTCATTGCGAGTGGTTATGAGGAGTCGCTACGCGGCCTCGCACGCCGTCACGAGGTAATCGCGATCACCATGGTCGACCCGCTGGATGTGGCCCTTCCCGACGTGGGAATTGTCGAAGTCGTGGACGTGGAGCAAGGTGGGCATGTGCTGCTTGACTCGTCGAGCGCCCGGGTGCGCGCGGCGTATGCGGAGGCGGCGGTCACCCGTGCCGCGCGCCGGAAGCGCTCACTCGTGACTGCGGGTGTCGACGAAATCGAGATCTATCTCGACCGCGATGTGACCATCCCGCTTATCTCATACTTCCGCCGTCGAGCGAGGGCAGTCTAAATGCGCAGTGGGCTAGCCCTGTTCGTTCTGGCAGCTGCACTGTCTGTGCTCACGCCGCGTGCGGCCGGCGCGCAACAGCCGCCTGCGCCGGTTCTCGGCGTTGAGGTCACGATGAACCGTCAGGATCCCTCGATCGGCGATCGCCTGCTGCTCACACTGCGCGTACGCCACCGCGCGGATGTCGCCGTCACCGCGACGCCTGAGGCGCCCGCTTCCATCGAGTTCGGTAAGCCGGCCGTGACTACGTTCACCATGCCGGACGGTGCGGTGCAGACGACGGTGACGTGGACGGTGCAGCCATTCGTCCTCGGGCGGGTTCGGCTCAACCCGTTCCCCGTCGCCTGGGTGACGCAGGATGGACGTACCGGGCGGTTCCAGGTGCAGCCCCCCGATTTCGAGGTCGTCCCGACGCGCGCGCCGGACGATACCGCCCTGCGTCCGCTGAAGGATCCGGTGACCGTGCCCGGAGGACCAGCTGCATGGCTGCGTCCGATGTTGTTCGTGCTCGCCGTTGCCGGTGTACTGGCCCTCTTCATAGGGGCAGGCATCCTGATCGCCCGCCGCCTGCGTCCGTTCTTCCGTCGCATCCGCGGCGGCATCGATGTGGAGCCGGCACCCGTGCCGCTCACGGCAGAGGCTTCCGCCCGCGAATCCCTCGATGGCCTCGCGGGCATGACGTTGATCGAGCCTGCGGCGTTTGAGCGGTACTACGGCACGATCGCCGCGGTCGTACGCCGCTACCTCTCGGAACGCATCGGTTTCAACGCCTACGCGCTCACCACCGAAGAACTCGATCATCGCATGACCGCGAATGGTGTCGACCGCTGGCAGGCACGCCTCGTCGGTGGCCTGCTTGAACGTTGTGACGCCGCCGTCTACGCGCACCGCTTCCCGGATCCCGCCTCCGCTGACCACGATCTCACGGTCGCCTACGAGATTGTAGAACTGTCGAGGCCCGGCGTGGTGTCAACTGGTGTGATCCCTCACGGGGCGACCGCATGATCCCCGGTCTGAGTGGCATCTCCGGTTTCGAGGGCTTCGCGTTCGCGGCGCCGGCCCTGCTGTTGTTACTGCCCGTGGTGGCTGGGCTCGCGACCATCGGCCTCTTGAGGCGGCGGGCTACGACAGTGATCGCAGACGGCTCGCTCGCCCGTGCTGCGGCAAGGCCGACTTGGCGACTGCGGCTCCGCTGGCTCCCCGGCGTGTTGCGTACGGTCGCCATCGCTCTTCTCGTCGTCGCCATCGCCCGGCCGCGTCACGGGAACGCCGTTGCCGTCGCGCTCGAGGAGGGTGTCGATGTTGTGCTCTCGGTCGACGTCTCCTCCTCGATGACCCAGCTGGCGGTACCGCGGGTGACGCGCCTGATGGCTGCCCAGCAGGCGGTCGCGGAGTTCGCGGATCGCCTCGATGGTGGTCGGATCGGCCTCGTCGCGTTCCAGTCAAGGGCGCTCACGCTCTCACCGCTTACCGCCGACCACCAGGCGCTGAAGCAGCGCGCGAAGACGCTTGAGCCTGGCCTGGTGGAGGACGGCACGGCGATCGGCCTTGGGTTGGCGGAGGCGCTCACGTTGCTGGGTGACTCCCCTGCCCGCAGCCGTGTCGTCGTGCTCCTCAGTGACGGCGAGAACAATGCGGGGAATGTGGAGCCGGCGGACGCCGCGCGAGTCGCGCAGGCTCTCGGCATCCGCGTCTACACTGTCGCCTTCGCCGGCACGACTGGCGCCGCGTCTGGGCTGCGGGCGATGGCGATCAGCACTGGCGCACAGTCATACGACGCCCGCACGCCAGACGAATTGAAGAAGATCTACGCGGACATCGGCAACCTTGAACGCTCGCGTCTTGGCGAGCGGAAATTCGTCGGTTTTACCGAGTACGGTCCGTGGCTCGCGGGGCTGGCGGTCCTCGTACTCCTGACCGAGGGCGCGCTACGCGCGACCTGGTTGCGGAGGACGCCGTGAACACACTGACGGCTCTGTTCGGCGAGCCGCTCGCACTATGCTTGCTGGCCGCCGTCCCGGTGGCTGTCCTGCTGGCGCGCCACGAGGCTAGGCGCCGTCATGCCGCACAGGTGGCGTTGGGCGGTCCCGCCGGAGGTCGACACCGCGAGGTGGTCCGCCGCGCCGGTGCTGTTTTGCTTGTTGGGGCCATCGCGCTGGCGGCGCTTGCGTCCGCGCGGCCACGCTGGGGATTGCAGGAGGCCCCACTCGAGCAGCGCGGCGTCGATGTCGTCATCGTGCTGGACATCTCACGGTCGATGTTGGCTCAGGATGTCGTGCCATCGCGCGCGCAGGCGTCCGCCGCGGCGGTCGGAGAACTCCTCACGCACCTCCAGGGCAACCGCGTCGGTCTCGTCACCTTTGCGGGCTCGTCATTCCCTCGGTCGCCGCTCACGCTGGACATCGAGGCTGTGCGTACGCTCGTCCAGCGTGCGCAGGGCGAATCCTCGTTGGTGCGGCCAGGTTCCGACCTCGGCGGCGCTGTTGAGGCGGCGCTCACGCTGTTGGATGTTGAGGATCGTGCGACGACGCAGGTTGTGCTCGTCGTTACGGACGGTGAGGTGCAGCAGGCGGACATCACCGCAGTGGGCGCGGCGGCTGGCAAGGCACGCGGCCAACAGGTGCGTGTCTTCGGCGCGTTCGCCGCGACCGAAACCCCCATCGCTCTCCCAGCGTCGAGTGGTGGCACCGATATCACGCGTGGCCAGCGCACGCCGCTGGTCGCGCTCGCGGAACAGACCGATGCGCGGGTGCGGGACGTAGCGCAGGTACCGGGCCTCGCGGTGGAGTTCCGCCGCCTCCAGCAGACGCGGTTCGCCGAGACATCGCGGCAGGGAAGCGTGGAGCGGTTCCAGTGGTTCGCCGGTGCAGCACTGGCGTTCATCGTCTTGCCGCTACTACTGCCTCGGCCGTCCAGCCGGCGACCGTCAAGGCGGTGGCGTGGGTTCCGCCGCTCGCCCCGGGCCCTCCGGTCGGGCGTGCTCGGGATGCTGCTGTTGACGTTGATGCTGCTCTCCGGCTGCACCGCATTGCTGGGTACACCCGTCTATCGTGCCGTCGCGGAAGGTAACCGCCTCTATGCCGAGGAGAGGTACGAGGAAGCCCTGGCCGCGTACGACCGCGCCAGTGCGGTCGACCCGAAGAGCCCAGCCATCGCGTACAACCGCGGCCTCGCGCTGCATCGGCTCACTCGTTATAACGAGGCGTACCGCGCGATCGTTGGTGCGATCAATGAGGCTTCGGACGTGCAACTTGCTGGGCGGATGGAGTTCGCTGCGGGGAATACCGCGGTGATGCTGGAGACCTGGACGGACGCGCGCGATCGGTACGTCGCGGTGCTGCACCTTGACCCCACGGACGCGGCGGCGAAGGCGAACCTGGAACTCGTGCTCTCACGTACCAACACGGGGCAGCGGCCAAGTCAAGGCAACGACGGCGATACCCCGCAAAACGGGGACAGCGATCAACAACCACCGCTGGACGGGCAATCCAGCGACGCCCCGCAGCAGCAGCCTGGTCCCACGGGTGGACAGCCGGGAGGCCCGCAACAGGGGGAGGGAGCGGACAGCCAGCCGGGGCAGTCACCTCAACCGGGTGGCGACGCTGACACTGACGGTGCGCCCGCGGCGCCTACCACGTTCGCTGAGGCACAGGCCGCGCTTGAAGCGGCGCTTGGGGCGCTAGGGCCAGAGGTGTCGCGTGAGCAGGCACTTCGGATCTTGGAGCTGGCCCGCCAGGCGAACTCACTAGACCGCCTGCCGAGGTCGACGCCGCAGGATGGAGGGCCACCGCCGCCCCGCTGATCCGCGACGGTTAGCCGCGCGAGGCTCGCCCCGCCGCGCGCGTGCGCGCACCGGGCATCGACCGTACTCCAGCACGCTGGGCGCGCGCACCGCCAACCGGGGCGACGTACCGTGGACGCTCCGGCGTTTGCCAGAGCCGCAGGATGCGCTGTGCGATCCGTCTCCGCAGGATGGCGCTCACCGTGCGGTAGTCACGGTCAGCGGCGGTCACATCTCCCTCAGATGTAGTGGAGGCCTCACGAGCGTACCGCTGATGCGTGTACGCCCGTGCGAGGGCGCGCAGTGCGGCCGGTTCACCAACAGCTGGGATGAGAGCCTCGGCCGCTTCGGTTGGTGTGCATGCGGGGTCAGGTGCGAGGCCCGCGAGATCCGCGAGCCGCATGACCTTCGACCAGCGGGTGAGCGGCGCGGTTAAGCCGCGGAACGGCCCTTCCCACCACCACCTCGCGATGAGCATGACCACGAGGCCGATCGCCGAGATGACAAGCAACGACGCCAGAATGCGTGCGAACAGGCGGCGACCTGCGCCGGTGATCGTGACCGGCGTGATCGAATCCTGGAGGGCGGGGTCGCCGGCGTCCAGGTCGTCGAAGAGCAACTCATCCAGTTCGCTGGTGTCGCGTTCCCCTGCGGCGCTGGCCAATGCTGCGGTGTCGTCGCCGGGGCGCGTCACCACGCCACGCGAGGGTGTCGGGTTGAACTCCACCCACCCGAGGTTTGGGAAGTAGACCTCGGGCCATGCCCAGGCGCGCTGTTCGGAGACGACGTAGACCCTGTCGGTGCTGGCGAAGTCGGCAGAGTCAAGCACGAACCCGGCCGCGAGGCGCGTCGGGATGCCCACGGATCGCAGCATGACCGCCATCGCGCTGGCGAAATGGTCGAAGTGACCGGCCTTCTCGTCAAAGAGGAAGAAGGCGACCGCGTCTCGCCGAGGGCTCGGACGGTCCGGTTCCAGCGTGAAGATATACGACCCGCGTAGGTAGGTCTCCACGCGCCGGACCGCTTCGTACGGTGTGGCGACAGTGCCGATGACCTGCTTTGTCAGCTCGGCGACCTCCGGCGGGGTGCTGGCCGGCAACTGCGTGTAGATACGGAAGATGTCATCAGGGTACGCCGTCCCCGCGTCTTGCAGCGTATTGATTGCCGCCGCGGAGACCGCGCCCACCGTGGTGTATTCGCTGCCCGGTCGCACTTCTTTGTCCGGTGTGATCGCGGCTGGCTGTGCTCCCGGCGCGCCGATGATCCGCCCCGGCTTGTCGGCCGCCAGCGGGTCGCCGGGCGCGAGGAGCCGGCGGGGCGGGCCACCCTCACCCACGACCGTGATCTTTGTTTTCATCGGCCGCCGCACCAGTGCGCGACTACCCTCGGTGCCCTGCTCGGCCTGCTCGATCGTGAGGTCCGCGGGTTTCGCTGCAGCCTGGGACAGCTTCCATCCTGTGCCGGTGTATTCGTCGTACACCGCCCCACGTAACGTCATCGGCTCCGGCGCCTCGACGCGAAAGATGGGGATGCCGTCCAGCGTCACGGGCCCCTGGAGCGGCAGCGTGGCCCCGAGCGAATGTACCGGTAGTGACCTCTTCGACGAGATGCCGACGAATACGCCACCGGATCCCTCGAACCGCTGGGCAATGGGCGCGATCAGTGTGTTCCACCCGCGCGCCACCGGGCCCCAATTGTTAGCGGTGGGCACGGTCCACGCCGCGAACACCAGCACCCCGGCCACGATCGAGGCGACCAGCAACACCTCTACCGACATGAAGTCTGGCGGCTGCACCCGCTGGTGTCCCCAACGCTCGACGGCGCGTGTGTACTGCAGTCGTGTCACTAACAGCACCGAGGCGATGACGAAGAACACGACGGCGAACGACGGCTGGCCGGGCAAGTACGAGATGTTCGTGAGCAGCACGAAGCCGCCCGGTACGATGGCCGCCCAGGGATTCTTCCAGCGCACCGTCGACCACACGGTCACGTATGCGACGGCGAAGACGGCGAAGACGAGCACTACCACGAATGGCAAGGGGTCAGTGGAGAAGTCCTTGGTCAGCAGCGCCTTCCACCAGTCCTGTAGCCGGAGCCAGAACTCCGACCACCGCTGCGTCCAGCTGTCCTTGCCGTCGATGTCGACGAGCAGCAGCGAGCGCAGCACCAGGAACAGCGTCGTACAGGCCCCGGTCACCAATCCGAGGACGGAGCCGGCCCAGCCCGACACCGGCGACTTCGCGACCAGCCAGCCGAACACCAGTCCGTACAGCGCCGTCGCCACCAGCGAGGGCATCTCGTCCACCCAGTCCGCGGACTGCAATGAACCGACGACGGGCACCATCAGGAACAACAGCAGCGTGAAGGTCAGCCATTCTTCCCAGGAGAGCCACCACGGCCGCTGTGGGCGGTCGTCCTCACGTGTTGCCGGCGCGAAGTAGTCGTCGAGCGCGCGCACGGCCATCAGCGTGCCTCCGGCATCGCGCGGCCGAGCGCGGGGTCGGCGCCTGAGGAGAGCACGCGGCGCAGGTCATCGTGCGCCTTCACCGTGTATGCGTAGATCCCGGCGGCGGCCAGCGTCCCGTATACCGTGAGCGGACTGGGCGCGGGCCCGAATGTGTCTGCCTCGATCAGGACGGCTGCCACTTTCACGCCACGCGCCCCCAGCGACATCAGTGTGTACGCCCATTGTTCGTCTGTGGAGGGTGTCACCACTACGACGGTCGTGTGACGGCCGAACCGGCGTGACTCTTCGACGAGCAGGGCCGAGAGCGACGCGTCGCCCACGGCGCGGGCGAGCGCGAGTGATTCGAGGGTGCGCGCGAAGTGGCTCTGTCCTCGGTCCGGCTCGTCTACTCGGAGGTCATCGCCGAACGTGATGAGGCCGACCGACCGGTTCGCGTTAACGAAATGCCGCACGACGGCCGCGGCGACCTGCACGGCCGCCTCCTCCGTGCCATCCTCGCCTTCGCCGACGTGGTGCCGTGCCTCCAGGTCGAGCACGACCCAGATGTCGGACGCGGGGTCGAGCTCAAACTGCTTCACCATCGGCTCGCCTTTGCGGGCCGTGGCGGGCCAGTGGATCCGATTGAACGAGTCGCCCGGCGCGTACTCACGCAGCCCGGCTACGTTTGGTGTCACGTTGTGCGTGCGGCGTCGAAACCGGCCCTCGCCCGGCAGGTTTGCCGGAGGGATCGCGAAGTTCGGCAGCTCCGGGGCGTTCGGGTAGACGAGGACAGTCGTGCGTTCGCCGAAGGTGCGGCGGAACGTGAAGAAGCCGAACGGGTCGCTCGCGGAGACCGTCACGGGTCCGAGTGTGTATACGCCGCGCACACGTGTCCGGGTGCGGTAGGCCCACGACCGTACGCCGCGCGCCCCCATCGTGAACACGCGTTGCGCGCTGTGGCCGGGGATTGAGGACGGATCCTCTACCTCCAACCATACTTTCGGCAGGATCGAGCGGCTGCGTACGGTGATCTGGCCTTCGATCGGTTGGCCCTGCGTCACGCGCTGGGACGTGCGCTGCACCTCCACCTCCAGGCTGTTGGCCATGGCGCGGGTCCAAAAGTACAACAACGGGATCGCGACCACGATCACATAGGCGATGCGGAACAGGAGCCAGAATCCCGTGGCGAACCCGACCACGACGCAGACCGCCGCGACCACCGCCGCCAGCGTGACGTTGCCGCGCCGGCCGATTTCGCGCAGGAAGCGACGCACCGTGCCCTCGATGCCTACGCGCCGCCGCGGGCGCGCACGCCTGGCACCGGTACGCGTCCCAGGACTTCCTCTACGATCTGCCGCGCGTCGATCTCCCGGACGCGCGCGCTCGGGCTCACGATTACGCGATGTCCCAGCGTGGCATACGCCAGCAACTTCACGTCGTCCGGCTGCACGAAGTCGCGCCCGTCCAGCATCGCGAACGCCTGCGTCGCGCGCATCAACGCCAGCGACCCGCGCGGGGAAGCGCCCAGGTATGCTGCCTCATGCTCACGCGTCGCGTTCGCCAGGCTCACGATGTACTGCTTGATCAGCGGGTCGACGTAGATGCGCCCCACCGCGTCCTGCAACTCGATTAGCTCCGCCGGGGAGACGACCTCGCCCAGTGTCTCGATCGGGTGGCGCTCCTGCTGCGCGTCCATGATCAAGACCTCGTCGGTCGCGCTGGGGTAGCCGAGGTGGATACGCATGAAAAAGCGGTCGAGCTGCGCTTCCGGCAGCGGGAACGTGCCTTCGTACTCAATCGGGTTCTGGGTCGCCATCACCATGTTCGGCCGTGGGAGGAGGTGTGTGACCCCGTCGACCGTGACCTGGTGTTCCTCCATCGCCTCGAGAAGCGCGGACTGCGTCTTCGGCGTCGCGCGGTTCACTTCGTCGGCCAGGACAATTTGGGCAATGATCGGGCCCGGCCTGAATATGAACTCCCCGGTGCCCTGGCGGTAGACCGAGACGCCAGTCACATCCGTGGGCAGTAGGTCCGGCGTGAACTGGATGCGGGAGAACGAACACCCGGTGGACTTCGCCAGCGCCCGTGCGAGCATCGTCTTGCCGACGCCGGGGACGTCCTCGATTAATAGGTGGCCGCGGCACAGTAGCGTCACGAGGGCAAACCGCGCCTCATCCGTCTTGCCGATGATCACGCGCTCGACGTTCGCCAGGATGCGCTCCGCGACGAGTTTCGGGGCTTCCATCTGCTCCTCCACCTGGGCCGCCGGGCCCGGGGGTGCCATCCGAGAAATCAGAGGTGGCTGCTGGTGCCTCGGATCCGCCGAGGGTGCGATTGCCTGAGGGATCACAACCGGAGGCCGCGTGCCAGTTGTGAACAGCGGGAGTATAGCAATCCGGCATACCGCATCTGTGAAATTTTCGCTCTCCGGACGCGCGGTACGATAGCCATCCACAGCCATCCATCGACTGTCTGGACGCTTCGGGAGGCACCGTGGATCAGGCGTCCCCCCGGCGGTGGTCACGTCGCTCCATCCTGCGCACCGCCCTCGCCCTCGGGGTCGCCGTCCCTGCCAGCGCTGCCGGCCTCGTGACCCTGCGTCGTCGCGGGGGCATGCCTCCCGTCGCTGGCGAATCGGCGCCACCGAGCCCGGCCAAGAGCACCAGCCGCCCGGCGTCCTCCACGCCCACCTCGACCTCGACCTCGACCCCGACCCC